>JAQGHS010000818.1 GCA_028291605.1 Planctomycetaceae bacterium
TTCGTGGTTCTTCTGCTTAGAAACTTCTCAACCACGAATCACACAAATGACACGAATCAGAATTGAGAGATCGTGTGACAAGTGGACTGACGGACCTGGAGACCCGTCCCACGATGACTGCGGCCTGCCTAATCCTTGCCGAATGCCGTCTCAGACGATATCGTTTCGATAATGGTGCAAACAACCGTTGTCGATTCTGCGGCTAGGAGGCCTACAGAGGCTTGGAAGCCGCGGACACCGAATACTCGAGGACTGACGAGAATGAAGAACGTGTTCCGATTTTCTGCACTGACGGCCTTCGGGCTCATTCTGGCGGGTTCCTTTGTAAACTCGGCGCGTGCCGCTGATGTCGCTATCGATCCTCTCGACTGGCCCCACTGGCGTGGCCCCGAAATGAACGGGATCTCGCGAGAAAAGGGCCTCGTCAGCAGTTGGGATCCGAGTGGCGAAAACCTGCTGTGGAAGAAAGAAAAGCTGGCAACTCGCTCTACACCGATCGTGCTCCGCGGCAAACTCTATACGATCTGCCGTGACAAGCCTGAGACCACTCAAGAAGGCGAAAAAATCGTTTGCGCTGATGCGGTCACGGGTGAGATCTTGTGGGAAAATACCAACAATATCTTCTTGTCGGACGCCCCTGCAGAACGCGTCGGTTGGGCCAGCGTAACCGGCGATCCGAAGACGGGACATATCTATGCCCAAGGCATTTGCGGGCTGCTGCAATGCATCGACGGAGAGACCGGTAAGCAGTTGTGGAACCATTCGCTCAGCGAAGAATATGGAATTCTGAGTACCTACGGTGGCCGAACCAATCTGCCAACCCTGTTTGAAGATTTGGTCATCATCAGCGGCGTCATGACGGGTTGGGGCGATCAAGCCATTCCCGCTCATCGCTTTGTGGCCTTTCACAAGCAGAACGGACAGGCCGTGTGGACTCTCAGCACCAGGCTGCGTCCGGAAGATACGACCTATAGCACACCGGTGCTAGGCGTGTTCAATGGTCAGGCGGCAATGGTGTTTGGTGCTGGTGACGGCTCGGTCTATGCCGTGCAACCCCGCACTGGAAAGGTCCTCTGGAAGTACGACGCCTCGATCCGTGGCATCAACCAGACTCCGCTGATCGACGGTCAGACTGTCTATTGCTCGCACAGCGAAGAAATGATCCACGAGAACAATACCGTGGGTGCGTTTTTCGCTTTGGATGGTAATAGTAAAGGTGATATTCCGGCCGGCAAAGAGATCTGGAATGTTAAGGGCTTGGCGGTGGGCCGCAGTGCTCCGCTGCTGATCAACGACCGCCTCTACACAATTGGCGACAGTGCCGACATGGTGGTCCTGGACCCCAAGAACAAGGGCGAAAAAGTCGGGAAACAGAAGCTCGGTACCATTATGATGGGGTCGTCGGTTTACGGCGACGGGAAGATCTATGTCGGCGAAGCGACCGGTCGCTGGTGGATCCTTGAGCCCAGCGAAAAGGGTGTCAAGGTCCTGCACAAGCTGCGGTTGGAGGGCGAGGAGATTCTGGGCTCGCCGATCATTTCGCACGGCCGGGTTTACATTCCCACCATTGGCGGAATGTATTGTGTGGCGAACAAGGATTCGAAGCCCTCAGCAGATCCGATTCCGCCCGCTTTGCCGGAAACCGCTCGGGACGCTGACATGAAACCGGCTCAGGCCCAGTTGGTTCCCGTGGAATCCTTGCTGAGCTCGAATAAAAAACAGCAGTTTCACTTCCAGCTCTACAATGCCGCTGGACGCTTTCTGAAGACGGTTCCGGCCAAATTCACACTGGAAGGCGCGGGGACGATGGACGAATCGGGCGCCTTCCTGACAGGAAAAGCCACCGCTCATACGGTCGCCATCGTGAAGGCGGAAGCCGAAGGCCTGACCGCGACCGCCCGCATTCGCATCGTGCCGCCGCTGCCATGGTCGTTCGATTTCAATGACAAGCTCGTTCCGCCGACCTGGATCGGTGCTGCCTACCGTCACCAGCCCCGCGACGTCGAAAAGGAATCGCTGCTGGTCAAGATCACGACCATCCCCAAGGGGACTCGCAGCCAGTCCTGGATGGGTCAGACGACGCTCCACGATTACACCGTTCAGGCTGATGTGATGGGGGACATCAAGAATGAAAAGATGCCCGATGTCGGTTTGATTAATCAGCGCTATACAATGGCGTTGCAGGGTTCGGGCCAGAGTATTCAGGTTCGCTCGTGGACGGCTCGGGCCGAATTGCGATTCGCTCATACGGTCCCCTTCGCCTGGAAGCCACAGACTTGGTACACCATTAAATTCCAATCCGTGAACGAAGGAACCAAAGTCAACCTGAAGGGCAAAGTCTGGGTGCGCGGTGAGCCTGAACCCGAAGCGTGGACGATTGAAGCAACTGACGAGACTCCCAATAAGACTGGCAGCCCGGGGTTGTTTGGCAATGCCAGTGACGCGGAGGTTTTCATCGATAATGTGAAAGTCACCGAGAACCATCCTCCGGCGGCAGCCGCCCAATAAAAATCGTATTGCGGCCAACGGGAGGGTGAGGCTCCCGCCGAACCGCATGGTACTTTCGAGTCTCGATAGACTTAGCGGCTCGGCGGGAGCCTCGCCCTCCCATCAATCCGATCCGGATTAGCAGTGACACCTAAAACTAACCCGTTAAAGTAAAGATTGAAAAATTCGTCTTCCATCATTCGGATTGACCGATGAAGATAGAAGTTCGTTGGCGGATCAGACTGTGCCGACGAACCGTGGTGTCTCGTCTTAGACAACCAGACGACAAACTGAAATCACTTGCCAGGCAAAGAGCTTGGCTGACACTTGTTTGAACAGGAGTTTCCGCATGAGGACTGAGCGATTTGTGTTGATCGCGGCCTTGGTAGGGATCGTCGGGCTGACCTGGGTGAATCCCGCGCCATCCGCTGATGATGTCAAGTTCGATCCGATTGCCGAGACCTACAAAGTCATCGCGACGATGAAGGTCAAGCCCCGCGACTGGCCGCAATGGGGTGGATCCTACTTCCGCAACAATACCCCGGAGGGCAAAGATATCCCGACAGATTGGGAAATTAAGTCGGGCAAGAACGTGAAGTGGGCGGCCCGCCTGGGTTCGCAAACCTACGGCAACCCGGTCGTCGCCAATGGCAAGGTGTTTGTCGGAACCAACAATGGTGCCGGCTATGTCAAGCGCTATCCCAGCAAGACCGACCTCGGCGTCCTGCTGTGCTTTGACGAAGAAACCGGAAAATTCCTGTGGCAGCACTCGAATGAGAAGCTGCCCACCGGCCGTGTGCATGACTGGCCGCTGCAGGGCATCTGCTGCTCGCCGTATGCCGATGGCGATCGTATTTGGTATGTGTCGAGTCGCGGTGAAGTCGTCTGTCTCGATGCAGAAGGTTTTCTAGACGGCGAGAACGACGGCCCCTTCAAAGACGAACAACCCAAGGCAGTCGCCGGCAAGCCGGCTCCGGTCTGGGAAGAAAAGATTGAAGCGGACGTGATCTGGAAGCTGAACATGATGAATCAGTTGCGAGTCTCGCAACACAACATGTGCAGTTGCTCGTTGACCGGCGTTGGGGATTTCCTGTTCGTCAATACTGGCAACGGTGTGGATGAAGGCCACTTTGCTCTGCCGCAACCCAAGGCTCCCAGCTTCTTGTGCATCGATCGTAACACGGGAACAGTCCTCTGGTCAGACAACTCGCCCGGCGACAATGTATTGCACGGACAGTGGTCGTCTCCCGGATATGGTGTGTTTGGTGGTCAGGCCCAGGTCCTGTTTGCGGGCGGCGACGGCTGGTTGTACAGCTTCGATCCCAAGGGCGACGGCAAGGGCAAGGCCAAGTTGTTGTGGAAGTTTGACGGCAACCCCAAGGAATCGAAATATCTGCTGGGTGGCCGGGCGACACGCAATCACTTCATCGGTACGCCGGTGGTGTATGACGGTCTGGTTTATCTCGCTGTGGGCGAAGATCCCGAACATGGTGAAGGGGGCGGACACCTGTGGTGCCTGGACCCGACGAAGAGCGGCGATATCAGCCCCGAACTCGTCTACAACTCCAAAGACCCGACTAAGGTGATCGCGCCGAAACGCCTGCAAGCCGCGGAAAAGGAAAAGGGCGACTTCACCAAGCCCAACCCGAATGTGGGCGCCGTCTGGCACTACGATTGGTTCGATGCTAACAGCAACAAGAAACAGGACTTTGAAGAAGTCATGCACCGTACGATCGGTACTGTCGCGATTGAGAACGACCTGTTGTTCGTCGTCGACTTTTCGGGCGTCGTCCACTGTGTCGATGCGAAGAATGGCAAGCCGTATTGGACTCATGACACCCTTGACGCGTCGTGGGGTTCGCCGTTGATCGTCGACGGCAAGGTCTATTGCGGTACAGAGAATGGTGACGTGAAGATCTTCAAATTGGACAAGAAGAAGGACCTGATCAAGGAAGTCAGCCTGGAAAACTCGGTCTACAGCACGCCGATCGTGGCGAACAATGTCCT
>JAQGHS010000835.1 GCA_028291605.1 Planctomycetaceae bacterium
GTGCTGTTTTAGCTGGGCGACTTCCGTTTCAGAGTGCAAGCGAGTTTCCTTGCGTACGGTTTCCACGAGCAGCGCTAAATCACGGGCTCGTTGCAATAGCACCTCAATTTCGGTCTCAGACTGTAAGCGAGTCTGGCTTCTCAAGGTCTCCACGAAATCAGCCAGGTCGCGAGCTTTCTGCTCCAAGGCCTCGATTTTCTTATCCGATTGCGACAAGGTTTGCTGCCGTGTGCTTTCGACGAATCGTGCCAGATCCCGAGCTTTTTGTTCCAATGCCTCGATTCTGGCATTCGACTGGGCCAGGGTGTGCTGGCGTACGTTTTCGACAGAGCGCGCCAAATCGTGCGCTTGATGTTCCAGCGCTTCGATTTTCTTATCCGACAGAATCAGGATTTCGGAGTCAGATTTCTCTCGGAAAGGCATATCCGCTGTCTCCTTAGCAATGTTGCCACTGTAGTGATCGAGTTGTAACGCGGGCCACGTATTGGCCTCGGCGGCGTGATTTTCTGGCAGATGAAGTTTCTGTACGACATCATGCCGCGAGGTATCGTCTGCGCTCCTCGCAGATCATGGGAGCCATATGAATTCCACTCTCATGATCTATCAGAGTTGGTACGAGGCACTGATCTCATCATTGTGAGGATTGTTCAGCAAGGCGGATTAATGAACCGCAGAGTGGCGGGATGCCCGAAATCCTCCGCGGCTTCGGCTCACTCTATTGCGCCCACCGGGAGAGGCCGGATTGCGCTTGATGCAGATTTCGATCCATCAGAGGTTCGAAAGTGTCGAGAACGTATTTTGCAGATTCATCGCGACTCGACCACTCTCACTATATCGCTCGTATTTTCAAATGTGGCGACTTAATTCTTCTAATGATTCGAGATTTCGACAATATACCTTGCGATTGAAACGATGTGCGCGATCGATCAAGTCACAGGCGGCCTGGACCACGATTCATGTTAAGACAGTGTGATGTGTTATTACACCAGCGTCTGGTCGATGCGCCATCTCCCAATGAGTCGGACGTGAGGATCCATATAGCGAACTCGTCAGGCGATACTCACCGAGCTTGATTCCCACCGGCACTAAGACTGCTTCCGCTGACGGGATCCTGTAGCCAATTCGAGAATGAATTTGGCTCCTTGCCCTTGCCCTTCACTATCAACGGTTAAACTTCCCCCCATCTCCCGTGCGAGATTGGCCGCACTGTGCAATCCAAATCCATGCCCGTCTTTGCGGGTTGTGAATCCGTGGGAAAAAATGCGGGTCAAGTTTTCAGGTTGAATGCCGATGCCATTGTCGACGACCTCGACTCGAACGTGGTCCGCGTTTGTCCGCAATATTCGGACCTTTAATTGCGGGTTGGGTTGATTCGTCTCGACCACAGCGTGCTTGGCGTTGCTGACGAGATTCACCAGGATCTGCAACACTTTCTGCTTATCCGTGTGAATGGGAGGCAGGTCCTCGAATTCACGGATCACTTCCACATTGTGTCGCGACAGTGACTGCCCATTGATGCGGATGGCATCTTCCACAAGGCTCGCTAACGGCAGCTCTTCCAGGAAGCCGGCCCCGCCGGCATAGGACTGCTGCACGGAAACGATCCCCTTAATGTGATCGATACTTTTCGACAGGGACTTCAGTTCCTCCAGGACCTGCAGTTCCTCGCTGGACATCTTTTGACTCAACTGAATCAGGAACTTCGGAAGATACTTCCCGCGCGAGTCACTGGTGACAAACGGACCAGGATCCTCCAAGTGTTGCTTCAAGAGGTCCGTCGCGGCCTGGAAATCTGCGGTACCGAATTTCTTCAGCTTATCGCGGATGATCGAGGCCGAAGTATTCACGCTGTTGAGCACGTTGCCCACATTGTGCAGCACGCTGGTCGCAATCTCTGCCATTCCCGCCCGTCGCGCCGCGTCAAGATGCTGCGACTGCAGTTCCCGCAGGTCTTCTTCGGCTCGCTTGCGTTCCGTTACCTCATGGCTGAGGATTTCATTGGCTTCCGAAAGCTGTACCGTGCGGCGCTGAACGCGGAGCTCCAGTTCGTCATAAGACCGCCTGAGATCGGCTTCCCCCACTTCGATGCGTTCCAGCATGCGATTGAATGCCGTATATAACGACCCGATCTCATCGTCTGCCATTTTCTCGACGCGAATCGAAAAATCACGTTCTAACGAGATGTGTTCGGCAGTCTTCGCCAAGTTCATGATGGGGACGGAGACAAATTTTTGCAGGAACGACGAGAACAGAAATGCAATCACCACGGAAACGAACAGCACCACCGCGGCCATCAGGATCTGCTGTTGGAAGCGGGCATTGATGGGCGCCATTCCGGCCTTGAGAACAACCATTCCGATCTCTTCATTGTTGTCGCGAATGGAGGCGATGATCTTTAATGTTCCGTCATTTTCAAAGACGTGACCTGGATTCGCAGCCGTTCCTGGGGACAGCGCAAGTTTCGGACTGGTACTCCCGTAGGTTGCAAAGGGTAGGCCGTTATGATCATAGACCCCCCCCGCCAGGATGGTCGGCTCGAACTTCAGCGAGGTCAAGACGTCATTGGCGGCCTTGGGGTCATCAAACGTCAATGCGGCGACGCAGTTGCTTCCAAGTACGTCGGCCAGTGTCCTCAGGTGCTCCACCATCATGGCCTTGGAGGCTGACGCGTCACTGATCACGAACGTGACGCAGGCGAGACAGAGCGCAATTCCAGCCGTCACTGTTCCCAACAGGTTCAGCTTGGTTCGAATCGAAGAATCGCGGAGTTGCTTCATCGACTGATTTCCTATTGGCCTGGTTTTTCGCCGACGATTCGACCCAGGCGCAGCAGCTTCGAGCTGATTTTCAGTCCGGCATTCCCTGCCGATTTATTGTTGATCTCGAACTTCACATTGTTCTGCGCGGTATAGAATCCCACATGGCCACGCTGGCTGGCAAAATCGAGTTCCTCG
>JAQGHS010000194.1 GCA_028291605.1 Planctomycetaceae bacterium
TCTTTCCCGACACGACGCTCGTCCGATCTCGATTGATTGATACAACAGGCGCCGTGAGACCTCTCGGCGCCTGTTTTATTGGTGATCAGTGAATGTCGCAGTGACAATGGCCGGGGTGTCTGGAAGAATCCAAAAGTATTGATTCGCGGAGAAGTGTGGCTGACCAGCCCGCTCGACGGTGATTCAAGCTTGGCACACTGGCCTGGCCGGTCGTCCATGACGACTTTGGCGGCCCGCTTAGCGACTTCCCGATTTCTCAGGAGGATAAACGATGCGGTGTCTCTTACGTGGTAGCACAGCCAGAACGGTGTGCTGGCTGGCTCTGACTCAACTCGTGATCGGTTCGACATCGATCTGGGCTCAATTGCCACAACCACGACTGTACTCGGTCTTTCCCGCCGGCTGCCAGAAGGGCGTGCCGGTGGATGTCACGCTGGCGAACGGCGTGGATCTCGATGACTCGACCGCCCTGCTCTTTTCGCATCCTGGCCTGAAGGCTGTGCCCAAGGTCAACATGGCCGATGGTAAGCCAGTGCCGAATGCGTTCACCGTGACCGCCGACGGTGCTGTCCCGCCGGGGATCTATGACGTTCGGTCAGTCGGCAAGTACGGTGTCAGCAATCCGCGCAGCTTTGTGGTCGGTGATCGCAAGGAAGTCGAAGAGGTTGAACCGAACAATACCCGCGAAACAGCCACTAAGGCTGAAGTCAACACGTTGATCAATGGTCGATCGAACGCTGCCACTGACATTGACTGGTTCAAGATTCCCTTGAAGCAGGGACAACGCGTGCTCATGGAATGCAGTTGTGGAGCGATTGACTCCAAGCTGGACGGTGTCCTCGAATTGTATTCGCCGACTGGCAAGTTGCTGGTGGTCCGTCGCGATAAGTTCCAGGGGCCGCTGGTTGACTATTCGGCTCCGGCGGATGGCGAGTATTTGGTCAAGCTGTATGACTCGCAGTATGGTGGTTCGGCCGATCACTTCTATCGTCTGGCCATTCACACTGGCCCGCACATCGACTACATCTACCCGCCGTCAGGTCTGCCGGCTTCTACTGGTGACTATGTCGTCTATGGTCGCAATCTGCCGGGTGGTCAGCCTAGCGAGGCCAAGGTCAATGGACAGCCGCTCGAACAACTGGCTGTGAAAATCACTCTGCCAGATACTCCTGCCGTGCAGCAAGCTGGCCCGAATCTGCGACCGTCTGAAGCGAGTGTCGATGGTATCTCCTACACGCTGGCCGGTCCCGCAGGGACGTCCAATCCGGTGATGGTCTACTTCGCATCGGGACCGATCGTGAAGGAAGTGGAACCGAACAACACGACGAAAATGTCGCAAGTGATCCCTGTCCCGTGCGAATTCGTCGGACAGTTCCAAGCGCGGGGCGACATCGACTATCTGACGTTTGAAGCCAAGGCGAACCAGGTCTTCTGGCTGGAAGTCTACGGCGAACGCAATGGTGGCACCGTTGACCCCTTCCTGACCGTGGATCGCTTTGTGGTCAATGAAAAAGGGGAAGAAAATATCAGCCGCATGGGGACGCTCGACGAGTCGTACCCCAACGTCCGTCCGCTTGTCTTCGACACCCTGTCGAACGACCCGGCGTTCCGGTTTGTGGCCGCGGCCGATGGGACGTATCGCGTCAGCCTGCGTGACCGCTATTTCGAAAGCCGTGGTGGTCCGCAAATGGTGTATCGCCTGGCGATTCGCCCTGAACGCCCCGACTACCGTCTCGCTGCCGTCCCGCTGGCTCCGAAGCCCCAAGATCAAATCACCGTCGGTGATCCTTGGGAACTGGTGCTGCGTAAGGGCGACAATGTCCTCGTCGAAGTCTATTCCTTCCGACAGGATGGTTTCGCGGGTGTGATTGATGTGACTGCAGAAGGGTTGCCGGCTGGAGTCACCTGCAAGGGTGCCAGCATTGGCCCCGGCCAGAATGCCACGACGCTGGTCTTCACGTCGACTGACGCAGTCGCGCCATGGCAGGGCCCGATTAAGATTGTCGGGACCGCTCAGATTACCGATCCGACTGCCCCGATGGGGACTCCCCCGAAAGCGGTCGTGCGCGAAGCACGCGGCGGAACCGTGGTTTGGAATCGGGGACCGGCGATTGCCTCGGTCTCGCGGATGACTCGCGGGCTGGTATTGTCGGTGAACTCGGAATTGGCATCCTATCAAGTCGTGGCGGATTCTCCCGCCAAGATTGAAGTCAGCCAGGGGAGCCAGATCCTGATCCCAGTCAAGCTCGTGAAGCGGAACGCATTTGATGATGCGGTCACGCTGACATTCCTGGGCCAACCGGCGAATGTGTTGATGGAAGCCAAGCCGATTGCCAAGGGGCAGGATGCCGAGCTGACTCGCTTGTTTGTCCAGAACAATGCTCCGGCAGGGACCTATACGATTTACTTGAAGGGTCAGGCGACAATTCCTTACCGCCGCAATGTGGAAGCTGCGGATCTGGCGAAGGTCGAAAAGGAAGCCGCAGACAAGTTGCTGGTCGACACGACGGCGCTCAGTAAGAAGACGACGGACGACAAGGCCGCGGCTGATAAGAAAATGGTTGATACTGCAGCCGTCGCCAAGACTGCTCTGGATGCTAAGACTGCGGCTGACAAGTTGGCCACGGATACTACTGCTGCTGCCACCAAGGCTGCCGCGGACAAGGTTGTCGCTGATAAGTTGGCAGTGGATACTGATGCCGCGGCGAAGACCGCAGCCGCAGCCGCCGTCAAGGCGAAGGAAGCTTCCGACAAGGATGCACTTAATGCGGATCTGAAGGCGGCTCTGGCTGCTGCTGATAAGGTGTCGGCCGATGCTGCCGCCGCCGCGAAGAAGGCCGTTGATGCCAAAGTGATCACGGACAAGGCTGCCGTCGACACCACGGAAGCGGCAAAAAAGGCTGCCGACGCCAAAGTGATCACCGACAAGGCGGCGACTGATACCGCTGAGCTGGCGAAGAAGGCTGGAGAAGAGAAAGTTGCGGCTGATAAGTTGCTCGCAGAAGTTACTGCGAAATTGGCTGCGGTGACCGCTGCGAAGGCCGCTGCTGATAAGAAGGCGACCGATACCGAGACGGCAGCCAAGCCGAATAACATTGTGGTCTTTTCGCCTTCCGCCCCGTTGGTGGTGACAGTCAAACCGGCTCCAACAACGCTGGCGGTGGCAGCTCCGAATAACGGGGCTTTGAAACGCGGCGAGAAGTTGGAAGTCAAAGTCACTGTCGCTCGCGTGAACGGCTTTAAAGGGCCGATCGAACTCACATTGCCACTGCCGCCAGGCGTGGTCGGTTTGAGTGCCGCTGCCGTGACGGTTCCTGAAGATAAGAATGAAGGAGTGCTGGTGATCCAGGCCGCGGCAGACGCCACGGAAGGGGTACTCGCCAATCTAGTTGTCCATGCGACGGCGGAATTCAATGGCAAAGCCGCCGTTGATCAACCGCTGGCCATTACGATCTCCAAATGACCTGCCTACAAGAAACCTGCCAATAGAGACCACCGCTTTGACAATACGAGGGATTCGGGTGCTGCTGGGTCTACCAGTGGCATCCGACCCAAAAAACAAAGCCAAATGGAACATCCGAGGTAAGCTGGAATAGCCAGACCTCATTTTCATCAGCCATAATACCGACAGCGGCAGCCAAAGCCGCTCACCACACCATCACCAGGAAACACCGCTGGGGCGCGCTGCCCCGGCAACGCCAAATACAGGAGTCGGATATGCGACGATTTGCGATGGGCTTGGGGTTATGTCTCTTGGGTGCGAGCGCCGCTTATGCTCAAGAGGCCGCGAAACCCGCTGCTAATGTGATTGTTCCGGCTGCCGTGAATCTCGGCCGCCCCGTCGACTTCGAGAAGGATGTCTTCCCGATCCTCGACGCCAACTGTATCGCCTGCCACAACCTGGCGATCAAAGAGAACAATCTCAACCTGGAAGATGTGGCCAACATCGTCAAGGGTGGCAAACGCGGCCCCTCGGTCGTTGCCAAGGATCCTGACAAGAGTCTCCTCTACTTGATGGTGACGCGGGCCAAGGGCCCCTCGATGCCGCCGCTGCCGAATAAGGTTGAGGCCGCTGCACTGACGCCGCTGCAGGTTGGAATCCTCCGCCAGTGGATTCTGGAAGGTGCCAACGCGAGCGCCGCCGGTGAGGGAGTGGAAATTGCCTGGCAGGCGATTCCCGCGACCGCCAAGGCAGTCTACTCTGTGGCCATTACCAACGACGGGCAATATGTTGCCTGTGGTCGGGCCAATCAGATTGTCATCTATCACGTTCCGACCGGACAGCAGGTTGCTCAACTGGCTGATCCCAATCTCCGCAGTATTCAACAGAATGGCAAACCGCTCTATACCGAGAACGCCGCGCATCGTGATTTCGTGCACGCGTTGGCCTTCAGCCCTGATGGCCTGACGTTGGCCTCGGGTGATTTCCGCGCCGTGAAGCTCTGGAAGCGGCCCGAGAATGTGAAACGCTTTGATATTGCCGCCGGTGCGGCGGTGCCTGTTGTGGCCGTGACGGCCGATGGCAAGTGGCTGGCAGCGGGTGGCGCTGACAACAACATTCGGTTGTTCAATCTGACAGATGGCAAGCCCGGTAAAGTGTTGGCTGGCCATACGGGTCCCGTCAGCAGCTTGAAGTTCACCGCCGACAATACCAAGCTCGTCAGTGGCTCGACCGACAAGTCGATCCGCGTGTGGAATCCAGTCGATGGTGCAGTACTGGCCCGGATCGATACCCCTGCTCCGGTGACCTCGCTAACCTTGAACCAGGACAGCACGCAGATCATTTCTGGCGGTGCCGACAACTTGATCCGCGTCTGGACAGTGCCGGCTGCACCGACCAAACAAATCGGTGCGACGGCGATTCCCGTGGTCGCGATGGAAATCAGCCCCGATAAAAAATTCCTGGCTGTCCCCACCGCTGACGGTAAGGTGGATTTGATTGATCTGGCAACCAGTGCGGTCGTGAAGAGTTTTGCCGGACATGTCGGTGCCATTACCAGCGTGGGCTTCAGTGCGAACTCCGCTCGGTTGATCACCGGTGGTGCTGACAAGACGGTCCGCATTTGGGACGTCGCAACCGGAATGCCGGTGGCCTTGCTGCAGGGCAACGGAGAAGCGGTCACTGCGGTTGGTTTGCATCCCAATGGGAATCAAGCCGTCTCCGGTACGATCGATGGCAAGTTGGCCATTTGGAAGTTGGACGTTCCGGCCGGTGTACCGCTGGCTGGCGATAATGGCCAACCTGCGACTGTGGCTGCGGTCAGCTTTGATGGTAAGAAATTGGCGACCGCTGCCGTCGTGGGTGGCAAGCCAGCGATTCAGATTCGCGATATTCCGGGTGGCGTGAGCCAAACGCTGGTGGGCCATGAAGGTCCGATCAGTGCGATCGCATTCAGCCCTGACGGTGCGCGTATCGTCTCCGGCTCTGCCGACAAGACGACCCGTATCTGGACCATCGCTGATGCGAAGGAAGTCGCCAAGTATGCCGGCCACACCAATACGGTGACGGCAGTAGCGTTCCATCCCAACGGTCAGCAGATTGCGTCGGGCGCAGCGGACAACACGCTGAAGTTGTTGAATGCCGCGGATGGCGCCGAACAGAAGAACTTCGCGGGACACACCGGAGCGATCAGCGCGACGGTGATTCACCCGAATGGTCAAGTCGTGTCGGGTTCGGCTGACGGCACCATTCGGTTCTGGAATCCGGCCGACGGGGCGCAAGTCCGAGCCATCACTCACGGGCAGCCGGTTACTTCCTTCGCGTTGACTCGCGATGGAAACAAGCTGGCAGCGACTGGTGCTGACGCCAATATCAAGTTGTACAACGCCGCCGACGGAGCGGTCCTGTTTACGCTGACTGGTCATGCGGCTGCCGCCAAGACAGTTGCCTTCAGTGCCGAAAACACCCGTCTGGTTTCCACCGGTGCCGACAATGTCGCCGTAGTGTGGGACGTCGCGACGGGCGAGTTGCTCGAGAAGATGCCGATTGCGGCTGGTGTTGCGTTCGCTCAGTTTGCCGGCAATCTGCCGAACTCACTGGTGATCGGACAGAATGATAAGGCAATCGTCGCCGTGACGACGCACATCGAACGAACTTTGGCCGGTCACATGAAGGCCATCACCGACACGTTGTTCAACAAGGGTGGCGATGCGGTCTTCACCAGTTCTGAAGACGGGACGATTCGCCGCTATGTCGTGGCCAATGGTCAGCAGCAGTTTGCTGCGAATCATGGTGCCCCGGTGTATGACATTGATCAAAGCATCGACGGTGCCTGGTTGGCATCGGGTGGTGAAGATAAGACCATCAAGGTCTGGAATGCAGGAAATGGTGGCGCTGGTCCCAAGCCGGTGTTCGCCGGATTTGAAGCTCCGGTCCGCAGCGTGACGTTTGCCGCCGCCGGCCAGCAGGTTGTTGGTGGTGCTGTGAACAATCAGGTCCTCGTCTTCAACATCATGACCGGTCTGGTGGCTCAGGCCTTCACCGAACATGCGGGTGCGATCGAGACACTTGCCGCGACGGGTGAGCAAGAAAAGTTGATCGTCTCGGCAGGTGCTGACAAGAGTGTCAAGCAATGGAGCCTGGTCAGTGGAATTCAGATTCCGGGACATGCCAAGCCGGTCACTTCGCTGGCGTTCTTCCTGCCGCCCAACGGACAGATTCTGTCGGGTAGCGAAGACAACTCGGCTCGGATCTGGAATATCACCAATGCTCAGATGGTGCGAGCGTTTGACCTGGGTGGTCCGGTGACTTCAGTTGCCATTCGTCCCGACGGTCAACAGATTGCCGCTTCCGGTGCCAACAATCTGACGCGATTGTGGAATGCCGCCAATGGTGCGGTGATGGGTGAAATTAAGGGCGACCTGCGAGCCCAACGTTTGGTGGCCAAGCTGACTGCCGACGATGCCGAATACAAGGCCAACGTGACCAACACCGCCAACCTGATCAAGGCGGCTGAGACGGAATTGACGACTCGGACTGAAGCCGCCAAGAAAGCTGCTGAAGCGAAGGTCAAAGCTGTGGAGCCGATCGCTCCTGCCGAGGCCAAGGTCAAAGACGCGACCGAGAAAGCCGCAGCGGCCGCGAAGGCTTTGGACGCGAAGAAGGACGATGCTGCCCTGCAAAAAGCGAAGGCTGATGCCGATAAGGTTCTGGCCGATGCCGCTGCTGCGTTGAAGCTGGCTCAAGATGCGAAGGTCGCTGCTGATAAGTCTGCGGACCTCGCGGACAAGGCCGTGAAGGAACAGACCGACGTCTTGGCCAAGTCCAAGACCGCGTCGGAAATGGCGATTGCCAAGCAGATGAAGGGTGATGTCGACTTGAAGGCCGGTCAAATGGCCGCCACCGCGACTGAAAAGCCCTGGCGGACATTGGCCTATTCTGCGGACGGCAAACTGCTGGCCGCGGCGGGCGATGACAACATGGTTCACACGTTCAACACGACCGATGGCGGTGCGTTGGATTTGTTTGTCGGTCACGCTGGTCCGATCACGGCTTTAGCCATCACTGCCGACGGCAGCGTGGTGTCGGGGTCGGCTGATCAAACTGTCAAGGTCTGGTCGCTCAATCCGACCTGGACCCTCGCTGGTCAGTTGGGTCCGAAAGCCGACGCTCCTCTCGATCTGCGACCATCGCCGTTCGTGAATCGCGTGCTGGCCCTCGACTTCAGTGACGACGGCAAGTTGCTGGCTGCGGGTGGCGGTGACCCGTCACGCAGCGGTGAATTGATGATCTGGGACGTCGCGACGATGGCCCTGGTGAAGAACATCGTTGATGCTCATAGCGATACGGTGTTTGGCGTCGAGTTCTCACGCGACGGTCAATACATTCTCTCTGGTGCCGCTGACAAATTCGTGAAGATTTTTGAAGTCGCCACCGGTAAGCATGTGAAGTCATTCGAAGGCCATACGCATCACGTTCTCGACGTGACTTGGAAGCCCGATCAAACCGTTATTGTGAGTGCCGGTGCCGACAATGCCATTAAGGTGTGGAGTGTCGATACAGGCGAGCAACAACGGACGATCCCCGGCTACACCAAGCAGGTGACCTCAATTCAATGGGTGGGACGCAGTGCCAATATCATCAGTTGCGGTGGCGACGGTAACGTGCGTTACCACCAGGCTGATAACGGGAGCAACTTCCGCAACTTCCCGGCCGGCACTGATTATGCTTACTCCGTGGCCGCCAGCTTCGATGAGAAGGTGATTGTCGCGGGTGGTGAGGACGGCATCGTGCGAGTTTGGAATGCCGTGACGGCGGCTCCCATCACGACCTTCGAACCTGCGAAGCCGGTGGTCACGCAGCAAGCTGCTGTGGTGGCGCCTGCTAAGTAGGACGATTTTTTGATGATGACTTTCACAGCCCGGTTGCTTTGCGGCAGCCGGGCTGTGTTGTTCTTTGGCGCGAATTACTTCTTCGTAGGCGAGAGTCCGGCGTGAGCCGGATGGTTGTTAGCGAGTCGCAAGTAACGACAAGCAACTATTCCTCGACAACCGTTGAGCCCGGCCGCGTCCTGGGGCCTGTAGGATGGGCACTCCTGCCCGTCTCTTTTGATGTTACCACTCGAATGGCCAGACGAAGGTCGCGGATTACCGCGAAGACGGGCAGGAGTGCCCATCCTACGACGAAGAATCCCGGGGCTTACGCCGCCGGGCTCACCTACTTGCAATGGAGATCGGCCAGTACGGTTTATTGTTCGTCGCAAACAACCATCCGGCTGACCCCGGACGCTCGCCTACGAAGACCTGCTTATGCCGCCCGCAACACTCCCGCAGCCGACAGTTCGCCTCGGCAGAGGGTTTCCAGTCCGCTGTCTGCCGAGAGTGTCACGAACGTCGCATGCGCTCTCCGGCATTGTCTCTGCAGCTCTGTTTGCAGGGCGTTGAGGCGATTGAGATACACCTGAATCGTTCGTTGATCTATTTGCAGATCGAGCTCGCTGCCCGCTTCGATATCGACCAGTCGCCGGCCGCCGAGCGGTGTCGGGTTGGCCTCCCAGGCATTCAGCAACTGGACGATCCACAGCACGCTGGCCCCCGCCGCCAGTCGCCGAATCAAGGCTTCGGGATCATGTGGGAAGAGAAAGTCGCTGATCACGATACGCAAGCCCTGCGGCTTGAGCGGCAGGGCTTGTTTGTCTAACAACTCAGGCAGCGTGGCGCTGGCCGAAAACGGTTGCTGATAGAACTGCTCGAGGCCGTCTACGCCGAGCGGCCGCAATGGCAGATCGTCGTTCAGCGGGACTAATTGCGGCTGACCACCCAGTCGGGCGCTCAGCAGACAGAACAGCGCACCGAGTTGCCGGGCGACCAGTGGTTTGGCCTGCTCGCCGGTGTTCATCGAGCGGCTGGCGTCGACGAAGATCTGTGTGCGCGGACTGATTTCTTCCCGATAGAGTCGCACCATCAATTGATCGGAACGGGCATACGTCGACCAGTCGATATGGCGGATATCGTCACCCGGCATGTATTGACGGTATTCCTGAAACTCCAGCGAGCTTCCCGTGCCGCGGCCCAGCAATTCGCCCGAGCGGCCAGAGATGGGTACGCGTGGCAAACCGAGCTGGAAGCCGTCAAGACAACGCTGAACGATCGGATCACGCAACACGATGGATGGCTCGTTGAGAAAGGAGACTTTGCGATGGAGTCAACCGTAACCGATCGGCGGCTGAATACACAAGCCAGCGAAGAGGTCATCCTGTGCCTGACGCAACTTGCTTGAGAACACTTGCTGAATCTGATACCAAACACGGCTTCCTGAATCGCCCGCTGTAGAAAGTGATTGTATGCACCTGCCCGATGTTGTGAACGCGTTGATGACTCAGATGCCGCCCGTGATACGCTGGTGTGGTGCGGTCGCCAAACGTTTGCGTCAGTTCAATATTGCGTTGGGTGGCAAATCGTCGGGGAGTGCAATGACAGATGCACTGACACTGGCCGATTTGACCGTACAGGAAATCATCGTGGCGGCATTGCGGGATACCGATCCGATCTTCCGTGAATGTCGGATTGAAGCCGAAGAGGAGAACGGGGATCTCGCCATATTCTCGACCGACAGTCCCTATACAATTGCCATCGATCCGATTGACGGGACCAAACAGTATCGCGACAAGACGGGCAACGGTTATTGCTGCATGTTGAGTCTGCGATCGGTGGATACGCTGCACTACTCACTGGTGTATGTCCCCGAAGATGGTCCGACCGGACGCTGGGTGCAGGCCGTGGGAAATACCGTGGTCTGTGGTCCGGACGATACCAGCCGTCCGGCGGTTGATGTGCTGCGAAGCCTGCCGGCATCAGTCCGGCATGAGAATCCGCGGCCGAATCGCATCTACGTGATCGGCTTTCAGAAGGACGATCCCGCGTGCGCTGCACTCGTGACGCAAACTGGCCTGGACGGTGTCGCGTCTGATGAAATGCCGGGCAGTATTTATGATCTGATTGCGCGTGGTGACTTTGCTGGTTCGCTGATTCATACGCCCAATGTGTATGACTTCCCGGTCTCGTTGCAGATCAGCCGGATTCTCGGTGGCGATTCCGTCTGGGTTCATAATGGCCAGCCGGTGAATTTCAATGAGCTGTGGGTCGATGATCGGGCGGACATGCTGCGGTTGCCCGGTATCGTGGCAACCAGTCCGTATCCCGATGTCCTGGCGAAACTGGTTCCCCTGGCGAAGGACTGGAGTCAGATCCGCTATCGCGACTGAGATGTCGATTTGATGGGCGACCTTCTGCAAGATTCCTGGTAGCCATCCAGGATTGCAACTACCGTTCTGGTAATGTGTTGCAGATTCTCCAGCAATTCCATTCTTGCCGTTTCGAAGAGCGATGTGTAGAGTGTAAGAACAAGCCCGCACTCCTTTCCATTGCCTAACTACGCACCTTTGAGCTCGCCCTCGGAATCGGTTTCATGTCCGACGTTGTCGCTATTCAAGACGCCGACGATCCTCAGGATATCATCCAGCAGGCGGTGGAACGTCTGGTGCAGGGTGGATTGGTCGTGGTACCGACTGAAACTCGGTATGTCATTGTGGCTGATGGACTTAATGCCGAGGCCATGGCTCGCTTGCAAGCTTGGGGAGAGCGTCACCAACTCGGTTCGGCTGTCTTGGCGATGAGCTCAGACGCCCGGGCGATGGACTATGTGCCAGATCTCGGAGCGCTGGGGGGTAAGTTGCTGCGGCGGTGCTGGCCGGGGCCGATTTCATTTGAGTTCTCGGTCCCTTCGACGGTCCGCGGGCTGTCTTCGGTCTTGCCGGAGGCGACGCGACAACTGGCGGCTCCTGATGGACTTGTGATTCTGCGTTCTCCGGCACATGATGTCGTGCAGGGAATCCTGAGATTGCTGCCGGGACCGCTGGTCATGTTGGGGGAATATGCCGCTCGGAACGGGCACGGTGGCGCCTTACCGGATTGGCTGCCTGCGGCGAACGGAGAGATTTCCTTCGTGATTGATGACGGCAATTGTCGTTATGGAGCTTCCTCGAGCCTGGTTCGCATCCGTGGCGAAGAGTGGGAGCTGTTGCACGAAGGTGTCGTGACAGAAAGGACGATCAAGCACTTGGCCAGTCATTACATATTGTTCGTCTGCACGGGTAATACCTGCCGCAGTCCGATGGCAGAGGGGATTTTTCGCCGATTGCTTGCCGAGAAATTGGGCTGTACTGAAGAAGAACTTGGCGAACGTGGGTACATCGTGGCCTCAGCCGGGATCTCGGCGATGCCAGGGGGGCGTCCGAGTCCGCACGCCGTAGAGGTTCTGAAACAGAAGTCGATCGATCTGACCGGCCACGAGAGTCAGCCGCTGAGTGGTCGGCTGCTGCAGCAGGCGGATCGCGTCTTTACCATGACGCGCAGCCACCGTGACGCCATTTTGCGAGAGTGCCCGGAAGCCGAGGAGCGAGTCCACCTGCTCTCCCGCAAGGGGACCGATATCTCAGACCCATACGGCAGTCAGGTCGATGTCTACCATAAATGTGCCGACGAG
>JAQGHS010000859.1 GCA_028291605.1 Planctomycetaceae bacterium
AACCACGTGCATTCGATGTGGCGCCAACTGGCGGGTGACTTCAACATTCCGATCGCGAAGTAGCTAATACTTCGCCCATAGCAAGCAGCGACTCCGCCCTGGAATCTGGGTGAGCCGGGTGGCGTTAGCCCCCCGATTCTTAGATGAAAGGAATCCGGGGGCTCACGCCACCCGGCTCACCTGATAAATGTTCATCCGTTTAATGAGATCGATTATGGCTTCCCCTTCCGCGGCAAAAATTGAAGCGGCCTATCGCGACCGTTTTCCGACATCGGCGAAATTGTTCGAACAAGGCCGTACGGTCTTTCCCAATGGGGTGACGCACGACAGCCGCTATTTGAAACCCTTCCCGGTCTATATTGACCGGGGCTTGGGTTCCAAGAAGTACGATGTCGATGGTCACGAGATCATCGACTACTGGATGGGCCATGGATCGCTCATCCTGGGGCATAGCCACCCCGCCATTGTGGATGCCGTTTCCAGGCAAGTTGCCCGCGGGACTCATCTGGGAGCCAATCACCAGATGGAACTGGAATGGGGTGAATGCGTTCGGCAACTGATGCCATCAATCGAACGTGTCCGCTTCACAAACAGTGGTACTGAAGCGACCCTGATGGCCCTGCGACTGGCGCGCATTGTGACTGGCCGCCCCAAGATCCTGAAGTTCCTGGGCCATTTTCACGGCTGGCACGATTGGTTGATGCCGGCTGCCGACGCCCCCTACGACAGCGTGGCGATGCCCGGCGTGACGGGCGGCGTGCTGCAGGACCTCGTGGTCATTCCTCCGAACGATTTGGCTGTGGTCGCTAAAGCTCTCGATGAGCATCACCCCGCATGCTTGATCGTCGAAGGAACCGGCGGCCACTGGAGTCTCGTCCCGATGCGCGGCGAGTTCCTGCAGGGCCTGCGTAAGCTGACTGCCGAACGCGGCGTGCTGCTGATCATGGATGAAGTGATCACGGGGTTCCGAGTTTCTCCCGGCGGTTCCCAAGGCCATTACGGGATCAAACCCGATCTGACGACGCTGGCCAAGATCCTGGCCGGCGGTTTGCCTGGGGGAGCCGTCGGCGGCCGAGCCGACATTATGAACGCACTGGAGTTCGATAACCCCCACGGACAGAAGATGCGTCATCCCGGCACCTACAACGGCAATCCGCTCTCCGCGGCAGCCGGTATCGCCGCCTTGAAGTTGGTACAACAAGGCGAACCAACTCGCCAGGCCAACGAACTGGGCCGCCAATTGCGAGCCGCCTTGAACAGCATGTTCGCTCAGCGGAGCGTCGATTGGATCGCTTACGGCGAGTTCTCGATGCTCTCGGTGCTGACCGATTACGACGGCCCACGATCGACCGACGACTCATTCATCCCTTGCGACAATCGCCTGGATAAGCTGGACTCCAAACGCGATCCCGTGCTGTCCCACGCGTTCCGCTGCGCTCTCCTGCTGAACGGAGTTGACTTCTTCGGCTGGCGAGCGATGCTGTCTGCCGCTCACACCGCCGATGATATTGAGAAAACGGTTATTGGGTTTTCCAAGACGATTGAAATGTTGCGTGCGGATGGGCTTGTGAAGTAGGGCGTCCCAACTGAAACGGTCATTTCGTGACCGAAAAGACCGAATCATCGGGGAAATGACATCGCACCACATGCTGGGGATTGCCAGCCAGCGGCAGCAATTCGGGCATCGATGCCCTGCACTGCTCCGGCTTCCCTTTCGCCGCATACAGCGGGCAACGCGGATGAAACGCACAGCCGCTGGGGACGTGGATCGGTGAAGGAACGGAGTCCTCGGTGTCTTGCGTGCGTACCCGCTGGCGAGCGTTGGCCCGCAGATTCGGATTGGGGACGGGAATTGCTGAGAGCAACACAGCGGTATAGGGGTGCCGGGCATTCTGATAGAGATCTTCCGTCGGAGCCTGCTCGACGATTTTTCCCAAGTACATGACCGCCACATTCTGGCTGATGTGGCGGACGACTCCCAGGTCGTGACTGATCATCAAATAGCTCAGCCCTCGCGATTGCTGAAGATCCTGCAGCAGGTTCACGATCTGCGCCCGGATCGAGACATCCAGGGCACTCGTCGGTTCATCGCAGACGATGAATGACGGCTTCAAGGCGACAGCCCGCGCGATGCCGATGCGCTGCCGCTGACCGCCCGAGAACTCGTGCGGGTAGCGATCGAGAACGTGCGACTTCAACCCCACCGTTTCAATCAACTGTGAGACTTCCGCCCGCAGCGCCTTACCACGTAGTCCCTGATGCAGACTGAGTGGTTCGCCGACGATCTGGGCGATTGTCATGCGCGGATTGAGTGATCCGTAAGGGTCCTGAAAGATGATCTGCAGATGTTCGCGTAACGGCCTGAGTTGCGCACGGCTGAGACCCAGTAGATCGACGCCGTTATAAAGGACTTCGCCAGTCGCTCCGGGGATCAGGCGCAACAGGGAACGGCCGACCGTTGTCTTGCCACAGCCGCTTTCGCCAACGAGCCCCATCGTCTGGCTGGCGTCAATCTGAAAACTGACCCCGTCGACAGCTTTCACCCAGTCCTTAACGGTCCGAAAGATTCCACCGCGCACGGGAAAATGCTTGACGAGGTTCGTGACTTTCAGCAACACATCGGCAGAAGGGGTCGGACGTGGAGGCACTGCCGCGGATTTCGCAGCAGCGGGAGTGGCAGTCGTCATCACTTGGCTCCTGAGCTGACAGCTCGTTGACTGGCGATGGTCTCGTGATACCAGCAGGCGACGGCATGCCCGCCACCAATCTGCAGCAACGGCGGCTCCTTAACGCAATCCGGGCCCGCCCATTTGCAGCGTTCACGAAAGCGACACCCCTCGGGGAAGTGAGTCGCCGGCGGGACGCTCCCTTCGATTGTTTCCAGCCGCGTTTTGGTCTCGTCCACCCGCGGCAGACTGGCAAACAGGCCCAGCGTATACGGATGCCGCGGATTGTTAAACAGCTCATGTACCGGAGCCTGCTCGATCACCTTGCCGGCATACATGACCACCACATCATCCGCGAGTTCCGCCACGACTCCCAGATCATGTGTGATCAACAGGATGGCCATGTGATGCTCGGCCTGAATGTCGCGCAATAGATCGAGAATTCGCGCCTGAATCGTCACGTCCACAGCCGTAGTTGGTTCGTCGGCGATCAACAATTGTGGTTTGCAGGCCAGGGCCATGGCGATCATGATCCGCTGCTTCATACCCCCCGACATTTCGTGCGGATACTGATCGAGTCGCCGCTCGGGGTCGCTGACATGCACTGACCGCAAGGCCTTCAAGACCTCATCCCGGACCTTGTTCCGCGGGACTTCAGGGCGATGCAACAGGATTGCCTCACCGACTTGAAAGCCGATCGTGAAGACCGGATTCAGGCTGGTCGCCGGCTCTTGAAAGATCATGGCGATGTCGCCACCTCGCAGCTTGCGAAGCTCGCTGGGGGACAGCCCGAGGATGTTCTTTCCTTGAAAACGGATTTCGCCGCTTTCGAACCGACCTGGGGGCATCGGCACCAACTGCAGGATACTGAGTGCCGTCACGGTCTTTCCGCAGCCGCTCTCGCCGACGACGGCCAGGGTCTTGCCGGCAGAAATTGAAAAGCTGACACCATCCACGGCCCGCGCCACACCGAACTCGGTGTTAAAATACGTTCGCAGATTGTCGACAGCTAGCAGCGGCGGCGGCTCAGCCATTTCGCCTCCCGGGGTGGATCGGACGGAGTGGTCATTTTCGGAGTGCTGTTTGCGGCAATATGTGCGGCACCTTGATGTTATGCTGTAACTGAAATGCGAGAGCGTGTCCACTCCAGTGAGCATGTCGCAACCGTGAGACGGTATGAGTCAAGGAATATCCAGGCTGCCGTCTGCCAGAAATGGAAATGCTCCCCAGGCCACCTCCCAGAGGTATCCGTCCGGGTCGGAGAAAAAACCGGTATATCCCCCCCAGAACGCTTGATGGCCGGGCCGCTCAATTCGCCCACCCGCGGCCTCGGCCAGCTTCAAAACCTCGTCAACCTGCGGTTGCTCTCGGACATTGTGGGCCAGCGTGATCCCGCCAAACTTGGATTTCTCCATGAGAAACTCGTCTGCGATGTCCTTGGCTAGAGACTCGTAAGAATAGAGTGCCAGCCGGACGCCGCCGGTCTTGAAAAAAATCACTCCTTTATCCGGAGTCCACGTGGTCGGAAAGCCCAGGCCATCGCGGTAGAAACGCCAAGATCGTTCGAGATCTTTGACGCCGAGAGTGATCAAACTGATGCGCGGTTCCATGTGAGCCTCGATTGCGGACAAGAATGGGGCTGGTGGAAATTGATCTCTGAGAAAACATGATAATCGAGCGGTCTCAATCTTGGTGGGGATATCGACGGAAACTGGCCCTCGCTGCGGCTGCACTGGGTCGAGTCCGCCCACAGTCGACACCCGACTGAGTCAGCGATAGGCTGGTAGAGCGGTGGCAACTTTGAATTTCAGAGTTGGTCCGCGCAATTGCTCAGTGGAGAAAATGATTTCTGATGCCTGCCAATAGCGTTCAATCACAGCAAGCCGACCCCCTCTGGACGGCCATTCGCGCAGAAGCCTGGTCTGAAGAAGAACGAGATCCGTTTCTGCGGCAGTTTTTGACTCAGACCATTCTCAAAAATCGTCGCCTCGAAGACGCGCTCGCTCAGTTATTGTGTTCGAAGCTGGCGACCGAATGCGTCAATCCTGCATTATTGCGGTCACTGTTCGATCAGGCCTACGGATCATGCCCGACGGTCGGTGAATCGATCCGCAACGACCTGCGTGCAATTCGTGATCGCGATCCCGCCTCGCGGGGGTTCCTGATTCCCTTCCTGTTTTTCAAAGGTTTTCAGGCACTCCAATCTTATCGCGTGGCTCACTGGCTGTGGGCACACGACCGGCAATTGCTGGCGTTTCATTTTCAAAACCGGATTTCTGAAGTCTTTGGCGTCGACATCCACCCCGCGGCGAAAATTGGCTCGGGGGTCATGATGGATCACGGGACGAGCATCGTGATCGGCGAAACGTCAGTTATTGAGGACGACGTATCGATTCTCCATGAAGTGACATTGGGGGGGACCGGCAAGGATTCGGGAGACCGGCATCCCAAAGTGCGGCGTGGCGTGCTGATTGGTGCCGGCTCAAAGGTGCTGGGAAATATCGAGATCGGCGAAGGGGCCAAGATCGGTGCCGGGAGTGTGGTGCTCGATCCGGTGCCACCGCATTGCACTGTCGCGGGAGTGCCGTCTCGGATCGTTGGTCGCCTGGCAGAAAAGATGCCGGCGCTCGAAATGGATCAGCAGTTTCCCCATCGACATGAAGAAGGCAGTGGGATTTGAAGAGCGCGATTCGTGAGCGGTACGGCGCTAGCCGCCGGTTTTTCAACGACCTTGACACGTAAAACCGGTGGCTAGCGCCATTCCGCTCACCCGGTCTATTTCCACCTGGAGTTTTCCTATGATTCGCTGCCTGGCCCTGATTCTATCGGTCCACATTCTCGCCACAGGTTCCACCCTATCCGCAGCGGACCGCGATCCTGACCTCATCCGCAAGGAAAACGCGAAACCGGGTGCCCGCGATTGGCAACTGACTCGAGTCAAACTCGATGAAGCAACCGGCGTTCGTACTTCGCTCATCGAAGGCTATTGCTCCAAGCAAAGCGTCGCCGCGGGTGAGACCATCGACATCATGGTCTCGACGAAGCCCGCTCGCCCGTTTGAGATCGAAATCTTTCGCACGGGTTACTACGGTGGACGGGGTGCCCGGCTGATGACGAAGCTCGGTCCCTTCGAAGGCCAGCCGCAACCGGTGCCCGAGATCGGCCTCAAGAATTTGCACGAATGCCGTTGGAAGCCGTCAACCCAGTTGACCATTCCTGCAGACTGGCCCAGCGGAGTCTATCTCGGTCGCCTGACGACGATCCCGCCGGATGAAACTGTCGCGGCCTGGCAGAGCTATGTGATCTTCATCGTCAAGGATGACCGCCCGGCGGATGTCCTGTTTCAATGCTCGGACAACACCTGGCAGGCCTACAATCAGTGGCCGGACAAGTATTCGGTCTATACTCATCCCAAAGGCAATCAGGGGCCGTGGGCCGATGTCAGCTTTGATCGTCCTTACGGGCGATATGCCCAATACACCAGCGTCGTGAATGATCCGCTGTCGGTCGGATCGGGCGAGTACCTGCCGTTTGAATTTCCGCTGGCGTACTATCTCGAACAGCACGGCTACGACGTCACCTATTGTGCCAACAGCGACCTGGTTACCCCCGACCGCGGACTCAAAACCAAATGCTTGATCAGCGTCGGCCACGATGAGTACTGGGATATCCGCCAATACAACAGCGTGGTGAAGTTGCGCGACTCAGGCGTATCGGTACTGTTCCTCTCCGGCAACTCGGTTTGTTGGGTTACCCCGCTGCGCAATAGCAGCGACGGTCGTCCTCATCGCATCATGTTTCGAGGCGGTCCCTACGGCGGCAAATACAAATATGCCGAAGAACGGGAAGCGAAGAACGGTCCGTTCCCCGAACGCGGTCCCGACGAGGGTTTTTTAATGGGAGCCCGCAACGTGGAACCGGTCAACGGAGGTGCCGACTGGGTCGTGACCAAGCCCGAACATTGGATGTTTGCCGGGACAGGGGTCAAAGCCGGCGAGCATATCCCCGGCCTTGTTGGCTGGGAGTATCACGGCGATCCCCCCGAGATTCCCGGCCTGGAAATTGTCGGCGGAGGTACGGCTCTTGTGGCCGGAGTTCGACCTCAGAAATGGACCGCCA
>JAQGHS010000867.1 GCA_028291605.1 Planctomycetaceae bacterium
CGAAGGTCGCGGATTACCGCGAAGACGGGCAGGAGTGCCCATCCTACAGGCCCAGGAATCCGGGGGCTTACGCCGCCCGGCTCACCTACTTATCCTTTTACGCACAGTTACTCGGAAAATAAAAGAACCCCGGCCGCATTCGACCGGGGTTCTTGGATGTTCACTAAATTGTCGACTTACATCGCGTTACGGCGTGGCAAACTGCGTTCCCAGAATGACACCGGTTTCCACCGCCGCGGCCTTCAGGCTGAGGGGAACTTGGCGCATCCGATAGGGGACATAGTCGCCCGGCAATTGCCAGCCCAGCGGGTACATTTTCTCATTGGGATGATTGATGGCCATCTGATAGGGCAAACCACCAATCTGCAGGGCAAACAGGAACGTCGAGGCGAACGGTTGCGCGATGGGATGCATCGTATGACCGTAGCGCTCCAGGTGCGGGTCTTCAAAGTACAGCGGATTGGCCCAGACGTTTGCCGCCTGGAAATTGTAGGTGAATTCAGGGAATGAACGTGGGACGTAGGGAGAATTCTCCCGGTCCAGTTTCACGTACCGCTTTTCATCCTCTTCGGGAAGGGGGCGTACCTGGTTGGCAGGACGCTGCTTCGGATTCGGAAGGATATCGGAAATCTTCGGCATCGCGTTGGGATCGCGTACAGGTGGCGGCAACCGCTGCCCACTGTCTTCGTTCAACATGCGGGTCAACTCTTCGTCGGTCGGTAGCTTTTCGTTCGGCTTCGGCTTCTGTTGCGACTGCAGAAAGACTCGATCCGGATTTACGCCAGGCCGGGTCACGCCATCACCGGCTGGTACGGCAGGGGTTAATGTCGCATCGGGACTGAGCGGTTCGGCGGGAACGTCAGTGACATTCGACGGCCCAGCCGGTCCTCCCTCGGTGTCAGCCGGCACCTGCGGGTTGGTCTCAAAGGGATTGGGAGTGCTGGCCGGATCACCGGGCTGTTCCGCGGCTGGGTCCGCTGGCTTCGTGGGCGCAGCTTGCCCTTCTTTGTTCCTCTTGTTTCGCAGCCACTCCTGGTGGATTTGTTCCCAGCGTTCTTTGGCGGAACGATCCTTGAGGCGTTTCAGGGCTTCAGATTGACGTTCATCAAGCTGGCCTTCGACGAGCTCGGTTGGAGCAGGAGGCGGGACGACACCAATCGGGGCGACCACGGTTGGCGGCTCAACTTCGAACTCATTCTGACCCCGCACGACATTGCGCGTGGTCTGGAGTGGCTTCCTCGCCAGAATGGTGAACGGTTTTCCCGGCTGCCGGGAAATTGTGATCCCAGCCGGATCGACAGCGGCGCGTCCGACGACTGCGTCCGTCTGGGGTTTGATCTTCGTCTTGGGGGCAGGAGGGCCAGCCCAGGCGACACTGGACAGACCCCACGCCAATGTGAGGCCTGCCGTAACACAGATGCTATCCTGCATCCAAGCCAGCATGTTCCGCCGTGTAATTCGGCGCTTCTTGTGTAATGACGATATCATGCGGATGGTTCTCCCTAACCGATGCGGGCGAGATTTGTATGAAGCGCGCTTCCGTGCGCAGTTCCGCGACTGTCCGAACGCCGCAATACCCCATGCCTGCTCTGAGTCCTCCGATGAGTTGGAAGATGAGACTGCTCAGAGAGCCACGGTAGGGGACTCGGCCTTCGACCCCTTCTGGCACAAACTTCTGGGACTTGGCTTCGCCATCACCGATACTCAGCGACTGGCGATAACGCTCACTACTACCTTTTGCCATGGCTCCCAGAGAGCCCATGCCGCGATACTGCTTAAACGTGCGGCCTTGGTAGAGTATCACTTCTCCGGGACTTTCTTGCAATCCCGCTAATAAGCCTCCTAACATCACGGTATGGGCACCTGCTGCCAGGGCCTTGGTGATGTCACCGCTATATCGAATTCCGCCATCGGCGATGATCGGAACATTGGTATCTTGCACAGCTTTGGCGGCTGCGGCAATCGCGGACAGTTGCGGGACCCCGACACCTGAGATAATCCGGGTAGTACAGATCGAGCCGGGTCCAATCCCGACCTTCACTGCATCCGCACCGGCTTTTACCAAAGCTGCCGCACCTGCCTCTGTTGCCACATTCCCCGCGATGATTTCGATGTTCCAGCGTTTCTTCATTTCGCGAATCGTCTCCAGGACGTTCTCGGAATGACCGTGGGCTGAATCAACGATTAGTACATCAACTCCTTTTTCAATCAGGGCTTGCGCTCGCTCGTAGTTGCCGACACCGACTGCCGCACCGACTCGCAAACGACCACGCAAGTCCTTCGACGCCAGCGGAAACCGCAGGTTCTTGTCGATGTCCTTGATGGTAATTAAGCCCTTTAGTTGATAATTGTCGTCCACCAGCAGCAGTTTCTCGACCTTATTCTCGCGAAGAATTCGCTGAGCCTCTTTCAGGTTAGTCTGCTCGGGGGCCGTGACGAGCTTGTCCTTCGTCATAACCTCAGAGATCCGAGTCTCTTTCGACTCGAGGAACCGCAGATCGCGACGGGTCAGAATCCCCATCAATCTGCCATTCTGCGTAATGGGAACGCCTCCGATGTTCCGCTGATCCATGATCTCGCATGCCTGCCCGACGGTCGCATCGGGGGGCAGAGTGAGCGGATCAACAATGACGCCGTGCTCGCTGCGTTTCACACGATCGACTTCCAACGCCTGTTGTTGGATCGTCATGTTCTTATGGATGATGCCGATGCCGCCCTCTTGAGCGAGGGCAATGGCCATCTCACTTTCGGTGACCGTATCCATCGGGCTGCTGACGATTGGCACATTCAGCGGAATGTTGCGCGTCAGCATTGAACGGACGTCGCAATCGGCCGGCAGCAGATTGCTGTAGGCGGGTTCCAGCAAGACATCGTCAAAAGTCACTCCGCGGTACGCGATGCGAAGTTCCATGTTCAGACACCTTTATTAATTAAGTGAGATAAAACGACAGCGGCCTCCCCTAAAGAAGGCCTCTGGTCCAGGTCGTTTTCCGGACCAGATCGTTTTCGGGCCCTTCAATTCGTATTGTTTAAAACTCTGCGGCAGACCGGCGAGTCTGAATTTCCATC
>JAQGHS010000876.1 GCA_028291605.1 Planctomycetaceae bacterium
CAAAGGCGGGAATGATGACCTTGCCGCCAGTTCCATGGACTTCCCGGATGATCTTTAATAGGGCCGCCTTCAGATCGCCGGGATCGGGATGAATTCGGTTCGCATAGGTCGATTCGGTAATCAGGATCTCGCAATCATCAACGAGTTCCGGATCGCGTAACACGGGCAGATTGCGACGGCCAAGGTCGCCGGTGAAGACGACCCGCCGAATGTCGCTCTTCTCGTGAAACTCCATCTCGACAATCGCCGAGCCGAGAATGTGCCCGGCATCGCGGAACCGAATTCGCAGTTCGGGAGCCAGCTCGTGCCATTCGCCATAGGACAGCGGCTCGAATAACCGAGCAACATGGTCGGCGTCGTCCATCGTGTAGAGGGGCAGAATCGGCGGGAGATTTGTCGCTCGATGCCGCATCAAGTAGCGTGAATCTTCTTCCTGAATCTTGGCACAATCCATCATCATCAGATCGGCGACATCCGCCGTGGCGGCGGTACAAAAAATTGGACCGCGATAGCCAGCCTTATAGAGTCCCGGCAGGTTACCACAGTGATCGACGTGAGCGTGCGAGAGGATCACCGCGTCAAGTTCTGTGGGGGTGCAAGCGAAGGTATCATTCTTATGACGGCATTCCTCGCGAAGCCCCTGGAAGAGACCACAATCGAGCAACACTCGCAGCTTACCGCACTCGATCAAGTGCTGACTGCCAGTGACTTCCCCGGCGGCACCGTAAAACGTGATTTTCATGTGTGGATTATGCTTTCATGACGAATAACGGCAACCTGAATGATGTGCCGGGTTACGTGCTGGGTCTCGTCGGGCGAACTGAGAACTTTACTTTAGCAACAGGGTTCGTCGATTCCGATCCCATTCAGACTCGTTCACAATGATTTGGCGGCGTACAATGTGGGCGTGAACATAGTTTGAGATTCGTGAGCGGCGGCGCTAGCGGCCGGTTTTTCAACGAATTTAATTCAATGGACCGGTGGCTAGCGCCATTCCGCTCACAAGTCCCGGCAAAAGGATCGCTGCAATGACAATTCCGCATCAATGGCAGGTCTGGACGGTGGCGGCAATGCTGTGCGTCGGTTTGGGTGCAGATCCCGCTCCAGCCACAAAGACTCCCGCCACGCCGGCTGGTGAGAAACCAGCAGCATCGACCAAGCTGCAGCCGCTCAACAAGCAGGAGACGGTGCTCCTTGATGCTGCCAACAAGCGACTGGTGCTCAAAGGCCGCGTCTGTTTGAAGAAAGGGGCCCTGGAGCTCCTCTGCTGCTTGAAGCAGACCAAGGAACACGAAGCCATTCTGAGCGTCGATACCAAGGCTTATGTCGTGCATGCCGGCTTACTGGCCCTTGGAGCAGAGCAGGGGAAGCCGGTTGAATTCGACCCCGCATTCAAACCTCCTACCGGACAGCAGATCGATATCTTCGTCAATTGGACTGATCCGAAGGGCAAGGCACACCGCGTGGCGGCTCAGGAACTGATTCGCTATGTCACGTATCGCTTTTACTCGGAAAAGCTCGAGAAATTACCGCCAGATGTCAAGATCACCGAGCGTCTGGATGAGATGCGATTTGATACCAAGAACAAAGAGTTGCTCTGGTATGGACCGATGACTGACGAAGCGAAGAAACGCTATCTGGCGATGACGCAGGACAAGGCGTTCCGCAAATGCATCGAGAGTTTTCATGCCCGCACGCAACCGCGACAGATGGATGCGCATTGGGTGTTTGCGGGCAGCGGGTTTTATCTGGATGAGCAGACCAAGGAGAAATACTATCGGGCCGAGGATGGCGATTTGATCTGCGTGGCCAACTTCGGCAGCGCGACTTTGGACATCGCCTCGCGTAGTGGAAATGGTGCGGAAGAACTGTTGTTCGAAGCTTGGACCGAACGCCTGCCTGATGTCGATACGGCCGTGACGATCGAACTCATACCGGTCGTTGGGAAACCGAAGACTACCGAACCATCCAAGACGGATAAGCCGGAAGGTGTGAAGAAGGCAGCACCCAAGTAGCGGATGTGCGCTCTGTAGCCTGACTCTCTGAGTCGGGAGCATGAAACGCAGATTACCCGACTCAGAGAGTCAGGCTACAAACCCTTTCGATTCTAATTCGGCACGGATCTCGTTCGTCTGCAGCAACTCACGAAAGAGTTTCACCGCGGGGCGATCCCAGCGAGATTTCGGGATCGCGAAGTCGTAATGCTCCGCTTGGAGCGGCAAGAATCCCAGATCGTACTGGCGCGCTACGGTGTCAATCGCCACACCCCAGTCGGCGCGCCCCTGGGAGACTGCAGTCGCGACCGCATTATGCGATTTCGACTGCACAGCATAGCCCGGGGGATGCTGTCCGCCCAACAGGCGGTCGATCAGGATTCGCGTGCCACTGCCGGCATTGCGATTCACCATGCGGCAATGAGGGTCAGCGAGGACCGCCGTCCGCACGGCGTCCCAAGTCTCACCTTGAAATCGCGGGTCATCGCGGCGAAATACCACGCCCTGCAATCGCTGATAGCCCGTCAGCAATTCCACGCTCGGTGACAATAACGGTCGATTGTAGATGCCCGTCTCGGGGTCCAGCAGATGCATGCCGGCAATGTCGCATTCGCCACGTTTCGCCGCGGCCAACCCTCCGGTACTGCCGACGCTCAGGAACTTGGTGCTGACGCCACGGCGTTGCAGTTCGCCCAGCAAATAATCGAGCCCCACACAGTGGCTGCCAATCACCACGAGGTCCGCGGGTTCCAAACGCTGTCCGAGCAACTGCACAGAGACCTGGCTCCCCTCATCGAGCATTTCCGTTTGCGTGGGAATCGTGATGAATCCGTCGGCGCTGCTGAAAGTGGTGACCGATCCCGACCCTTTTCCCATGGGATAAGCGGCGAGACCCGCCGGCGTGCGCACGAGACCCACCAGCAAGTATTCCGTGCGTCCCTTCTCAGAATTCACCCGCAGTGGCAAAGTCGCTGTCACTTGTTCGCGCGGTCGTTCGGGATATCCGGCGAACGCTCGCAACACAGGCGCTACGAATTCATGAAACGTAAAGATGGCAGACGTAGGAAATCCCGGCAGAATCACAATTGGTCGACCATTTTCGACGGCCAGACAAATCGGTTTCCCCGGCTTAAGCGCGACACCGTGGGCCACAATTCCTGGATTCTTCAGCCGGCTGACAGCTCGATAAGAGAGATCTCCGGCTCCCTTCGACGTTCCTCCGGAAAGCAGGATCGCATCGGCGTCTGAATCGAACGCACGCTGGAAAACGGCATCTAACTGAACCTCGTCATCCCCCACGCAACCGAGCGAAATCGGCACACAACCGAGTTCTTCTACGGCCGCTGATAAGATCGCCGCGTTGGAATCGTAGACTCCGCCGACCGGACGCGGTTGGCCCGGCGCGACGATTTCGTTTCCGGTCGAAATGATCGCCACTCGTGGCTGACGGAAGACCTGGACTTCAGCTCGACCGATGGCCGCGACGACGCCAATTTCGCGAGAGGTCAGAAGCTGGCCGGCGCGTAGAACCGTTTCTCCCTGAGCCACATCGGTTCCCGCGAAAGTGATTTGTTCTCCTTCCGAAACCGATCGTCGAACAATGATCCCCGCGGGCTCACTTTGCGGATCAGTCTCGGTGAATTCCACCATGATGACCGCGTCGGCCCCACGCGGAATAATGGCCCCCGTCGCGATGGGCGTAGCGGTACCGGGCTGAACTGTGATCAGGGGCTCGATACCCGGCGAGAGGATCTCATGATTCAGCCGCAGCGTTCGTGGCCGCTCTTCTAAAGCTCCGATCGTGTCCGCAGCCTGAACCGCAAACCCATCGACATTCGCACGATCAAACCCCGGCACATCAACATCGGCTACAACATCCATCGCCAATACGCGATTGAGCACTTGGCTCAAAGGCAGGGTGTCTGCTCCCAAAGGAGACATCCGCAAATGTTGTCGGAACCGCTGCTCCGCGACATCGCGCGAAATCACTTCCAGGAACTGTTCCTGCTCTGCGGCACGACGAATGTCTTCAGGTCGGGGCGATTTCATACTGCGAGCCTGTAGCCTGACTCTCCAGAGTTGGGTGAATTGACTATGCAGAACCGCCCGACTCTGGAGAGTCAGGCTACAGTTTCATCAACCACTGGAACCCACTGCATCGTACAAAAAGACTTTGACCTCAGTTCCGGCACCGTAGCCCTCGATCTCTTCTGGAATCACTACAAATCCGTCGGCTCGGACTGTGGATGACAGGACCGATGCCCCACTCAGAGCCAGTGGTTCCACTTTCCCGTCGGAGATGCGAACTCGAGCATAATCGAGACGCCCGATCGCCGATACCAGCTTTCGATCCAACGGCGCGGTCAGGGTCGGGTAGGGCCACTGCGAACCTCGGCCTCCGAGTTGCCGGATCGCTCGCCCCGCAAAAAAATCATACGCGCATAGGCAGGACACAGGATTGCCGGGTAGCAGGAAGACCAGCGATTTGCCGATCCGGCCAATGCCTGCGGGACTGGATGGCCGCATAGCCAATCCGTGGATGGGGAGATCCCCGAGTTCGCGTACGAGACCGGGCGCGTGGTCTTCGGCCCCGACGCTGGAACCGCCCGAAATGAGAATCACGTCAGGAGCTGTTGCCGTCAACGCGTCACGCAAGATGTCGCGTCCATCGGGCAACATTCTTGCGGCAGTCACAACGCCACCATCGCGTTCGATGAGTCCCCGCAGCATGCTCGAGTTCGCATCGTAAATTTGATAGGGCTGACGCACTTGCCCCGGCGCGACCAGTTCATTTCCCGTCGCCAGGATCAACACTGATGGCCGACCTACGACGACCGCTTCCGCGATGCCAACGGAGGCCAGGATGGCGACGTCTTGCGGCCGAAGCCGCCGACCGGCACTCAGCAGCAGTTGTCCCGCTTGCACATCTTCCCCGGGAGTTCCGATGTGTTTGCCGCTGGGTACTGGAGCGAGAATCTGGACCTGTTGCCCCTCTTCCTGGGCAAATTCCACGGGCAATACGGCATCCGCGCCCCGCGGCAGGGGAGCGCCCGTCATGAGGCGAACGGCTGTCCCCGGGACCACCTCGCCCTCGAATGCACGTCCGGGGAAAGCCTCGCCCAGCAACTGCAAAGTGAGCGGATTATAGTCCCCCGCACCGGTCGTCTCGGCGGCTCGCAGTGCATAGCCATCCATCGCCGAGCGTGCAAACTCAGGGACAGACATCGCAGCAATCACGTCTGTGGCCAGGATACGGCCGGCACAATGCGCCAGAGGAACGGCCTCGGAACCACACCGTGGCGTCTGCGCGTCAATCCACTGCAGCGCGTCGTGAACCAGAGTACGACTCGCAAATCCCATCATGCGGACATCACGAAAGCTGCCCATGATTGCGTGTACTCAGTTTGTGAGCGGAATGGCGCTAGCCACCGGTAATGTGTGTCAAAATCGTTGAAAACTGGCGGCTAGCGCCGTGCCGCTCACGAGCCGCGCATACCTGCATATTTTTTCTGCGCGTCCATTCAGGACTTACGACTTCGTCAATGCGGCCAAGTCTTCAAAGTACCGTGGGTATGTCTTGGCCGTACATCCAGGATTCGCGATGTGAATCCCCGGAGTTTTCAATCCGATCAGCGCGAAGCTCATCGCCATTCGATGATCATCATAAGTGGCGATCGTCGTGGGATTCATCGGACCGGGGTGGATCGTCAGGCCGTCTTCCGTTTCATCCACCTGCAGACCCAGCCGACGCAGTTCGGTCACCAGGGCCGTGATCCGGTCGGTCTCTTTGAACCGCATATGTTTCACGTTATAGATCCGCGTGGGACCTTGCGCGAATGGAGCGACTACGGCCAGGGTCTGCGCCGTATCGCTGATCTCATTCATATCGATTTCGATACCCCGCAGAGGCTTGCCCCGAACAGTGACCGAATCTTGATCGTAGCGAATCGCGCAGCCCATCTGTTCGAGAGCCTCGACGAAATGGATGTCACCTTGCAGGGACCATCTCGACAAACCTTCGACAGTAATTTCGCCACCGGTAATCGCTGCCATCGCGAAGAAATAGCTGGCCGCAGATGCATCGGGTTCGATGTCGTATTGATTGGATTTATAGGCTTGCGGCTGAATGCGATAGAG
>JAQGHS010000910.1 GCA_028291605.1 Planctomycetaceae bacterium
CCTCGTACCATGATCGTGACGTAAGCCGCCCCGATCTTCTCTTTGCCGACCAGCTTCACATTGGACGATTTCAACATATCGTCAGTAGCGTGAAGAGCGGCGACCAGACCTTGAGTTTCCAACAGACAGAGGGCTTCCGAACTGCTCATGTGCGACTCTCGCGGAATACGGTAATCAAATACACCCAGCAAAGGGCTGAATGCGGGTTTAGAATTGGCTAATGCCTGAGTGACTTCCAGTGGCGCGGCCATCACGCTGAAGAACGCGGTTGCCCCCATGCGTTTGGCGAGGGCTGCGCCCTCCTCTGCCGCATAAGTGACTTCCGCGACGTTGCCAACCAGTTTGATACACTGTTCGGCACCGTCGGTGCTTTCGATCCCCAGGATATGGACCCCGGCAGCCTTCGCGCACAAATCGGCCACCATTAAGGCGGGGGATAAGTTGCTGACTTCCAGCAGGGCCAAACTAAGCGGTCGAGTCGTAGCAAGCATGCGTCACGCGTTTGAAAATTCATCATTCAGGTAGAACGCGGGGATTGTAGCGACCACGTCCGCTTTCCGAAAGGGCGAATTTGGGGAGGCTTCCAAGGAGCTAGACCTCAGTTTGTGAGCGAACTGGCTGTCGCCACCGGTTCTTTTTCCTAACCGAATTCGAAAACGCCAAGCAGCCAGAGGGAAAAACCGCCTCTCGCCCCTGTCGGATGCACCACGGAGTTCGGAGCAGACTTTCATTCTGGCGCCATGTCTGATGCCGGACCGTGCCTCATCCGACGCTGACGCAGTTCGCCATAATGCGGGACATTGGTGTTGACTCACGGCTGCAGTGTAGTAACATTATAACTGCAGGCGGGCGAGATAAATAAGCGTGCGTTGAATCAAAGAGCGCAAAAGACCGAGTGTTGGGGCGAGAAATTGCATCACCGACCGCCGAGGAAAGTGTGCCCCTGCCCAAAGGTGATCAAAGAAGTCGAAGGGATCAAAGAAGTCGCGACGCAACACCCCCAGCCAGGTGAGCCCGGCGGCGTCAGCCCCGGGGTAAGGAGCGACGTGGTTTCTTGGTAAATCGTCGACCTGTTGAAGATCGCTGGAGCAGCAAAGTGAGTCACCACCCAACCCCCGGCCTCACGTCAAGGGGCTCACTTGGGGCTTGAGTCGCTCGGCCTGCTCAAAGAAGTCGAAGGGGTCAAAGAAGTCGAAGGGGTCAAAGAAGTCGAAGAGGATCAAAGAAGTCGAAGAGGATCAAAGAAGTCGAAGAGGATCAAAGAAGTCGAAGAGGATCAAAGAAGTCGAAGGGGTCAAAGAAGTCGAAGGGATCAAAGAAGTCGAAGGGATCAAAGTAGTCGAAGGGATCAAAGAAGTCGAAGGGATCAAAGAAGTCGAAGAGGATCAAAGAAGTCGAAGAGGATCAAAGAAGTCCAAGGAAGAATTTGCTGTAGCATCGTAGCCTGACTCTCCAGAGTCGCGCGAACATCTGGCGTAAGCCAGACCTGATTGGCCCCGGCACTCACTTAGACTGACTTCGCAATTTTTCGCGCAGATCTTCGAACTCCCACCATTCCCACAGTCGATCGAGAATCTTCACGGTTTCCAGTGTCCCGGATTCCTCAAGGACGTCCACCAGTTCGGGGCCCCATGCGGTCCCCGCCAGTTTGAGGTGGCGGAGATCGGTCATTCCCATCAACGACCGAACACCAAGTAGCGTCAGGCGAGTCGAATGAATGTCAAGGCCCGTCAAATGCTCACACTGCACGAGATGTTCGGCTTCGGTGTCTCCGATGTCAGCGAAATAGAGATAGCTGGCCCCTGGAAACTGATTGAAGTTAGCGATGTCTCCTGAAGAGAATTTGCCGGTCCAGACGATGTCGATTACTTTCAATTTCGGACACTTGCTCACGTGCGACAAGAGTTCGGAGTCGCCCTGTTTCCCACCTGTCTCCAACAGGATTAGCGACGGACAATGCTCCAAATTCTGCAATGCGGCGGACGTCAGAAGTGTCCCTTTGACTCGCAGAAACTTCAGCTCGGTTAGTTTTGTCAGCGTGGCGCCGAAGGCGTCATCAATGGGGATTTCATTGAGTGTCAAATCATCCAGAAGAGGTATCCCAGACAAACAACTCGCCGATTTGGATGTGAGTTCGGAACCAGTCAGATCAAGATTAGTCAGAGTCGTCAACTTGCCGATATTCTGACTGGCTTCGTCACTCAGATTGACGTGATGGACGATGAGTCGTTTCAACTGAGGGCTATTTCCCACTGCCGCTTGCAAAAACTGGCCGCGTAAATGTTTCGACTCCAGACCATCGATCGCCAGAGTATTCAAGTTCGAGAACTGCGAAACGCAATCCAGATCGCTGTCCTGAAGGTTCTTCGTCACCAGTGAAAGCTCTCGGAGATTTTGTTGATGAGCGACGAGCTTCGCCACTTCTGCCGAATGTCGAGGAATGTTCCAGTAGAGCTTTTCAATATGATTGAAATGATTCAAATCGTGGAAAAACGTGGGGGGTAGCACCGCGTCCCCTTCAGGCACGTGAATATCATAAATGTCCAATACACTATCGTGGACAAGACTCGGCAACTGATTGAAATATCGCAAGTAGGTCCTGCGAAAAGGGATGTTTTCGGTCCACCGCAGGGAGATGTGATGCTGGTAGGCAATGTGGTTCAGCCGGGCGTTTCGTGCGACCGTCTGGGATCGAGCAGCCGTCATGGCCGCCGCAAATCCCATCATGATGAGAGCGAAACCGATGGCAGCGACCACGGCAAATCGACCGCGATGGGATGACGGTTGCGGTGGTTCATCAATTGGCGAATCAGCCGCTGACGGTGTCACGGTGGCGAACCCCTAACAGAAGTCTCGACGGTGCCTTGGCGACGCAGCGATAATACCAACAAGCATGGGATCGCCACCTACGGAATTTGAATCCTGAAATATAACGACGCTGGCAGCGTCGGCCACGGCGGAACTCTGACGAGATTCCGCTTCTGAAAAATTACGTCGCTCGTTCGACCACTTCCGTCGAGCCCGTTTCTGTTGGCAACACGTCAGGGTGAGCCCGGGCATTTTCGCAGGTCAGCGAGACCACAAACTTCGAACCGGCTGGGGTCGATTCAGCCAATTCGATCTTTCCGTCCAGAACCTGCTCCATGATGTTCTTGCACACGAATAAACCCAGTCCGGTCCCTGTAGGCTTCGTCGTAAAATAGGGTTCGTAGATGTGTTTGACCTGTTCTGATGAAATTCCGTGCCCCGTATCGCGGATGCTGACATGCAGCCAGCCCGCCGTCAGCCATGTGGTGAGTTCAATCGTTCCTCCTTCGTCAGTCGCATCCATTGCATTCAGGACCAGATTCAGCACGACTTGCACGACCTGATCGCGGGCAACTCGCAGTTTGGGCAGTCCGGGGGCGAAGCAGGTGACAATCCGCTTCCCCTTGGTGCGCTTGTAGTATTTGGCAATGTTGAGCGCGGCGCCGATCATGTCGTGAATGTCGCACAGACTGCGTTCTTTCGTCGCCGGGCGGCTGAAGTCGACCAGTTCTCGCAGGGTGCCTTGAATGCGTCGTAACTGGTCATCCACCAGGTGCAGTTTTTCACGCGTGTAGTCGTCGGGGTTTCTGCGGTTGAGCATCTGGACGAGCGCGCTGATCGCCGCCAGCGGGTTCCCGACTTCATGGGCGATGCCCGCCGCCAGCAATCCAAATGCGGCCTGCTTTTCATGCTGGACCAGTAAGGCCTGCGATTGCTGAAGTTCACGGGTTCTTTCGCTGATACGTTGCTCCAACAGCGCCTGATTGACACGCAACGCGGCGTTCAACTCAGAGAGCCTTCCCCAAGCCGTCTTCAGTAATCCTGCCAAGGACGTACTGGCCCAGGTGACCCAGCCTAGGAACAACAGCACGAGAAAAAATGTCGTCAAATCCTCCCGCGTGCGGACGTGTCTAAAGAGTGTCAGATAGCTAACGGCATGCAGGGCAAACGTCGAATAAGTAATGGTCGACGAATAGCGGATGGCGCACACCAGAAGCGACAGGAAGTAATAGACCAGAAACGGACTCTCGACCCCCTTGTCGAAATGACACAGCAACCCGATAAAAATCGCCTCCATCAGCGAGACGATCAGCGGCCAGCGGCTGAGAAAGACCTTACCCTGCAGACTCCAATAGGTGTCGAGAAGAGCGAAGATTGCTCCCAGGGAGAGGATGGAGTTCATCAATGGCCGATTGACGAGCTGTCTGTCGAGAAAGTCGACCAGCATATAACCGATGCACAACCCGAACCAGCGGATGCGCAACGTAATGCCCTCGGCGGCCAGTTCCCAGTTGACGTCGTCCCGATTGCGAGCCATAGGGTTCGGGTGCACGACTGGGGAACTGTCTGTCTCAGGCGGAGTGATTTGCGACACGACTGGCATCTCCAGAAAAAGGGGGCCGTTCCATGCTACCGTGTCGCAGGCGATAGCTGAATGAAGGCGAATGACAAAGGACCAAGCCGTCGGAATGAGTGTTCGTCAGTCGGATTTCGACATTCGCCATTCCCCTCCCGGTTTTTCCGAAAGTCATCTTGCGGCGTTTGTCGATTTCTCAGACAACCACGCTCCCATCCTACTTAATCCGCAAACTCGCAATCGGCGAGTTACGCGGTGCGCGTTGATGCAAATCCATACTCTCGTTCGCCTTATGTGATGTTTGGATTTTCGGATAGCGTGGTTGTCAGTCCCCTACCAAGCTCAGCAACCTTCGCTGAAATCGCCGTGATTCCCCTGATTGTGCCTCCAACTTCCTCATGGATGAGAAGCTGGCGTGACCTATTTGACCATTGCCTACTGGATCTGGGGCGCCACCTGCTGTGCCGCCCTAGTACAAGGAGTGCTGCTGGGACTTCATACCTGGGAGCACCGCCGGTTTGCGCGCCGTCGAATTCGCGATCCGCGTCCGGTTGATCAGACACGCCGAGTCGCCTTGCTGTCCCCCTGCAAGGGACTCGATCTGCAACTGGAATCCAACCTGCTGCATCTGCTCCGACAGGACTATCAGAACTACGAGGTTCTCTTCATTGTCGAAAGCGACACTGATCCCGCCTGGGAAGTGATTCAACGCCTGATCCAGCGCGAGTCCCAAGTTCCAGCCCGGATCATTATTGCGGGGCGGGCACTTGAGACAGGTCAAAAGATCCACAACCTCGCGACGGCCACCGCGCAACTCGGTTCCGACGTCGAGATCCTAGCCTTCGTCGATTCCGATGTCTGCCCGGAGCCCGACTGGCTTGCTCGTCTGGTCAACCGCCTATCGCGTCCCGATTCCGGGGCGATTACCGGCTACCGCTGGTTTGTCCCCATCCGACCAACGCTCGCCAACTGCCTTCTCTACAGTATCAATGCCTCAATCGCGGCGTTGCTGGGGGCGGGCGGACAAAGCATCGTCTGGGGCGGATCTTGGGCCATTCGCCGTTCCGATTTCGAGTCACTTGGGATTCGAGAGAGCTGGCAGGGAACGATCAGCGACGATCTTGTTGCTACTCGGGCCGTCCAAGCGGCCCGGCTGCCGATCGAGTTTGAACCGGCGTGCATGACCGAATCGCCCATGGACTATTCGCTCCTGGGACTGGGTAGCTTCCTGCGGCGTCAGCACATGATTGGCCGGATTTATGCACCGCGGATCTGGTACCAGTCGTTGTGTCTGATGATCGCGTCGACGGTCGCGGTATTTGGTGCGATCGGGCTGTTGACAGGGAGTCTGATTTTGGCCGAAAACTGGTCTCGGTGGGCAGCTTGCTTCTTGGTAACATGGTACGCATTGCAAGTTTATCGCGGGTGGCTACGACATGGCCTAGCCCGGGTCTATGTGCAAAATTGGACAAAATGCACAGCTTGGGCCGCTGTGTTCGATGTTTGGGCAGCTCCCTTCTCGTTGCTCTATAATACCCTCGCGATGTGTGCAGCCTGTTTTGGCTCGCGCATTGTGTGGCGTGGAATCACCTACGACTTGGATCGACAAGGACGTCTGATGCGAGTTCTGCAGCCTGCCACATCCCTCCCCATTGCCGGTCGGCAATTGCGATACGATCTTCCCGAGCCATTTTCCCACGCCTCGGATCGCGCTTCGATGGAGCGCGAGACACGACTTCCGACACGCGATACACCGCGCCGTTGACGTTGAGTCGCCAGCCTTCACTTCTTGTCAGTACTGAAAAACTCCACCGGCACCAACTCGGTGGAAGCGTGATTGAATCTGAGAAAACTACATGAAAATTGTCTTGTGGGATACGCGACAGCTCGATGTCTCGAAGGACTTTGCCGGCGGCTACGGCGTGGGACAGTATGCCAGTGGCGGGGGAATCCGCGGCCAGATTATACGCCGGTTTTATAAACGCGACCATCGGCCGACGGCCCTCACGTTTGCGTACCTGGCAGGCATTTTTCGCAAGCTGGGGCATGAGGTCCACTTTGGCGAAGACGAAATCATTGCCAATGGCGACGTGTATGTTTTCAGCCCATCGTTGATCACGTTGAACCTCGAACTGGCAGCCATCCGTGAGGTCATCCGCACTCAGCCATCAGCCAGGATTCTCGTTGTCGGAATTCTGGCCACGACTTTGACTGCAGCGTTCGCTGAATTGCCCGTGACGCTCGTACAAGGCGAACCCGAGCAACTGTTGTGGAAGCTGGATGAGGTCCTCAACCAAAAGTCCGGACCGGTTGCAGTCGGTTCCATTCAGGATCTCGACGCCCTACCTTTCCCCGACTGGGACCTGTTTGCACCGAAGAAATTTCGGATCGCATATGATTTTTCGCAGTTCCCCACGGGCTTGATTCAACAAAGCCGGGGATGCACGTTTACGTGCAACTATTGCCCGTACATTGTCATCGAGAACAAGACCCGCTTCCGGTCTCCCGAGAGCGTCGTGGAAGAAATGCGACGCGGCATGCAGGAGTACGGATTCCGTTCCTTTAAGTTCCGCGATCCGCTATTCGGCTTAGATCGCAAACGCGTATTGAAGATGGCGGAGTTAATCGGTCAGCTTCCTCGCAAAGTGCAATTCTCGATCGAGAGCAGGATCGACTTACTAAAGTCGGAAACCCTGACTGTCTTAAGCGAGGTCGGCTTAACAGCAATCACGGTGGGGATCGAAACTCCCGACGAAACCACCTTGAAGCAGTACAAGCGAGCCCCCATCAACGACGACAAACAACGGCAGTTCATCGAAACCTGCCGTCGGCTGGGGATTCGGACCGTCGCCGGATTTATGATCGGATTTCCTGAAGACACGGCGCAATCGATCAAGGGCGTGCTGCGCTATGCGAAAGCTGTGAATCCGACATTCGCGAACTTCAATATCGTGACCCCCTATCCCGGGACTGAGTTCTACAACCAGGTCGTCCAGGATATCGCCGATTTTGACTTCACGAAGTACAACGTCTACACGCCGGTGATGAAGTATCAGCACCTGACCGCGGCCGAGGTCACAGCCCGGCATGCTCGGTGCTTCACGAAATACTACTTCCGCTGGGATTGGGTGCAGGCCCACGCGCACCTGTTATGGCCAGCTACGAAATGGCTGGGATTTGGATATCGCCCCGCGCCGGAGCCACAGGCTCCGGCTACGATCGCGTTGCCAATCGTCGCGGCATCAGACAGTGATCGTAAGGTGGCGTGAGGCCCCAAAGAGGCGCGCCCTTAAAAGCTTACTCTACCTGGAATCTTTCAAGCAGGGGCCTGTAACACCCCATTCACCACGTGCCCTCCCACAACCCCGGTCAACCGTCGGTCCAGACCGTTGTGGTAGTACGTCAGGTGTTC
>JAQGHS010000925.1 GCA_028291605.1 Planctomycetaceae bacterium
TGAAGGGGAATGGTGTCGCACAACTGTTTGATGGCGACGGGAATCAAGTCGGTGAATTGAAACGAGTGAATCGCGAAAGTCATACCTTGGGCGCGAAGCCGCCTGAGGGGGCGATTGTTCTGTTCGATGGCAAATCTCCCGATCAATTTGAAGGCGGACAAATCACGCCGGATGGACTGCTGAAGGAAGGCGTCACCAGCAAGCTCAAGCACGGCAGTTGCCAGTTACATCTCGAGTTCCGACTGCCCTATATGCCCAAGGCGACCGGCCAGGGCCGCGGGAACAGCGGTTGCTATCTGCAGGGACGGTACGAAGTGCAGATTCTGGATTCATTCGGCCTGGAAGGCAAAAACAACGAGTGCGGTGGTATCTACACCATCAAGGATCCGTCGCAGAATATGTGCTATCCGCCGCTGGCCTGGCAGACCTATGACATCGATTACACAGCGGCAAAATATGACGATCAGGGGAAGAAAGTGAAGTCGGCCGTCATGACCGTCAAGCACAATGGAATCGTGGTTCAAGAGAACGTCGAACTGACTCACGCCACGACCGCGGCCCCGCTCAAGGAAGGTCCCGAGCCCGGTCCCATCCACTTGCAGAACCACGGCAACCCGGTGCGTTTCCGCAACATTTGGATCGTCGCCAAGTAGGGGATGAGTTCTTGGTTCGTTGTTCTTGGTTCTTGGTTGGTCAACGGAAAACTGACCAAGAACTAAGAACGAGGAACCAAGAACATCAGTAGCCTCAAACCGTTTCGTATCCGGAACTTTGGCAGAAATACCGCTTGACAGACCGGCTTTCGCATTGATACGTTACATTCAGCACTCTGCGGCGTTCAGGGGTCTTGATTTTCAATCCCGACCCAACTATTCCAATCTCATAATTGAATCCTCAATTCGCCGGAAGATGCTGAAAGACAGTCCTCGGACCAATCGTGCATTTCGTGAATGTTGTCGTGAAAAGGATTGCGTGCGCTAAGGATTGACCGATTGATACAACAGGTTGACGAAATGTCCCGCAAAACGCGGGCTTCAGTTCGTCAGCAGCCAAATCGAGTCTATTCCGCGTGATCATCGCAACTGGCATGGTCTGGCTAGTCCGAGACTTTGGTTAATTCCACAAACATCCAGATTGAATTTGACAGGCTTAGGTAGCCTCCCCCGGCGGGAGACAGTACGATATCAGTATCTATTGGTGTGAGTCATTTTGATGTCGGTGCCCGAATCGTGCGTCTCAGCATGGGCACCGGGATCACTCACAGGAATCATCCAGAAAACCGTGCAGAGGGTTGCGTTTCGTTGAGCTCTGATCCCAGTTCTGGTGTATCAGAATTGATGATGTGCCCGCTGATTCGCGAATCGTTCCGTTGAGGAATCATCCGTGCGAGCCACCAATCTGCCACTAGCGGCGCTGTCCGCGGCATTCTGCCGCCGATGTCTTGTTGCGCTTGCACTGATCGCCGCGTCGAGCACAACTGTAGCTCGGGCAAGTGGCTTCGATCACTTATCACTGGCCCCACAACTGGGACAGCTCGTCGTCGCTCAGCAGGCGCCGAAAGGCGGCGGCCCTGGACAGAAGCAAAAGAAGCCCAAAGCGGCTGCGGTCAAACCGAAAGTCGCGGTTGAGGTCGATCCGGCGTTGCTGCGTGATAAGATTGCGCTCCCTCCCGACTATCAGGTCCCCCCGCCACATCTTCCGGACATCGACATTGTCAAAGAGCTCCCGTTTGTGACGAAGAAAGATGCGCGAGATCCAGCCTGGCGTGCTCACAGCGAGCAAATGAGGAAATACAACGCCCTGCTTCCCAAGGGTACCTTCACAGACGTCAAAGCGGAACGCGATATTTTGCGTTATGGGATCAAGTACAAACTGGCCCGGATGACGCAGCGGAGTATCCTGTTTCCATCAGATGAGGATCGCGAAAAAATCCTGAAAGCACAGGAGGAAGAAAAACGAGTCGAGGTGCCGGAAACGATTGAAAAAATCCGCGACGACATCTTGAAGGATGTGAAGGAAACGAATGCGTTCAACGGCGCTATGGACATCCGCGACGCTTTCCTCGACATCCTGTGTGAAGAAGCCGTCAAACTCTATGACAACAGCTTCTACGTCCGGTTCAATGTCGCGCTGATTCTCTCAAATCTTAATAACCGCGACGAAGATCGCGTGAAGATGATCCCCGAGCAGCCCTGCTTCAAGGCGGTCAAGGCACTGCTGGAGTTGGTCAATGATCCGAAACAGCATCCGATGTATAAAGTTCATCCGGTCGTCGATCTGGCCAAGATTTGCCGGCATAAGGACTGTAAGCCGGAAGATCGCTTTGCCATCATCGAATCACTGATCAATCAGATGGGACAGGCGAAGACACTTCCCGACTGGTACGGCATGCGATTGGCCGAAAGTATGTCGCAATTGGGCGAGCCGAATGACCGGACCCGTCAACCGGTTGTTGTGGACGCTCTGGTGAAGGTCTTGAAAGACCCGGCGTATTCGTACCGAGTTCGATCCGCTGCCGCACAAGCGCTGGGACGCGTGCCGTTGGAAGGCTACCGCAAGGCCGATGAGATCGCCGTCGAGATGCTCCGTTTGGGGGAACAGATGGCGTTAGATTATGAGAAGACGCCGAAGAATCCACGCTGGAAATTGTATTTCTGGTCCGTTTATCTGGGATTTCAACCCAAAGATGCAGCAGAACGAGCCGACAAGAAAGGCCTGTTGGGTCAAGTCGATTCCAAGCCGGTCCTGGCCGGGACGAAGACTGTCGTGACTGAAGCCTATCAGCACTTCCTGCCATTGGCTCAAAACGTATTAGGCGGCAGGGCCAGTGCACCGATTCCCGATCAACTTCGAAAAATCAAAGTTTGGCTCGATGCCCGAGGTAAGCCGGCCTTGGCGGGAAAGGCCGGCTGAAGAATCCCGCAAAATGCCCCATTTCACCCACCCCCAGTAGCTACTGTCGTCGCCGAAATCGGCGACCACAAATATGCCCAGAAATGAACCCGGTTTTGACAAGACCGGGTTCGTTCATTATAGAAGACGGATTTGGCCTCCCCAACCGGGAGATCAACTGGAATCCTCGTCCGTGCGAACGTGTTTTCCATCCCGACTTCTTCGGATTCAGTGAGACGCACCGTCAATAGGATACAGCATGGCCGAGCAACGGATTCGAGTAGGCATTGTCGGCGCAGGCGCGAACACTCGCTTGCGGCATATTCCTGGATTTCGAGAAATTCCAGGTATAGAAATCGTGGGTGTCGTCAACAGCCGGCCCGAATCGACAGCCAGTGTCGCGGCCGAATATGGGATTCCGAAAACCTATGCTCGCTGGGAAGACCTGATTGCCGATCCCCAGATCGATGCGGTCCAAATCGGAACTTACCCCAATCTGCACGCGGCCATAACCTGCGCTGCATTGAATGCCGGTAAGCATGTGCTCTGCGAGGCCCGCATGGCGGCAAGTCTGGCGGAAGCACAACAGATGCAGGCTGCCGCCGAAGCTCATCCCAATCTCGTCGCCCAGATCGTCCCGAGTCCACTGGGGTTGGAGTGCGGCGAATTCGTCGGCGAACTCGTCCGTCATCGATTCCTCGGTGAATTGCGTGAGGTCGTGGTCATTGGTGCCAACGACCAGTTTTGGGATTTTTCAAGACTTTTGCATTGGCGTCAGCAGCGTGACTTGAGCGGCGTGAATGTCCTCATGCTGGGAGTGTTGCACGAAACCGCCTCACGCTGGATCGGCCCCACTTCGCGCGTGTTCGCCCAGGCCAATAACTTCGAGGCCACCTTCCCAGCCCCGCAAGGCGAGATCGCGATGGCCGCCACAGTGCCGGACAGCGTGCAGATCGTCACGCAGTTGGCCAATGGAGGCCGCGGCATTTACCATATCAGCGGCACCATCCTGTTTGGCCCCCCCAATCAGATCCATCTATACGGCAGCCTGGGAACGATCAAAGTCGAATTCGGAGCCGAAGAAAAAGTCTCGATTGGACGTGCCAATGAGCCGGCAATCCGCCCGATCGTACTGCCCGCCGAAAAGAAGGGACGCTGGCGCGTCGAAGCAGAATTCATCGGAGCGATTCGCGGTCAAGAGCCGGTTCGCTACACGGATTTTGCTTCGGGCGTTCAATACATGGAATTCACCGAAGCTGTCGCAATCAGTGCCGAATCAAGCCGAGTGGTGGAATTG
>JAQGHS010000943.1 GCA_028291605.1 Planctomycetaceae bacterium
GTCGTTCGCAAGGACAATAAGCTCGACTTTCTGGCGGGCGTCGCGGGGGCGGTTGATGACCAGGTCGTCAAGTTTCTAGTCGATGGCGAAGAAGTTCCTGTCAAACGTGAACGAGTCTATGGCCTGATCTATCAGCCGCCGGCAGCGACGGGCAAGCCGCAATCCATCATCGAACTGCAAGGTGATGTGACGTTGCAATCGAAACAGATCGTCAGCAAGGACCAGACCTATGAAGTGATCCTGGCTTCTGGCGTGTCGCTGACCGTTCCCGCTGGGCAGGTGCGAACGATCGACTTCAGCCTGGGCAAGGTCCGGCAGTTGTCGCAACTGAAACCCAGCGATGTGCAGTATGTCCCCTTCTGGGATCAAGTGTGGGAATATCGCAAAGATGTCGGGCCGTTATCGAGTCCCATCACGTTGGGCGGCGTGGCCTATGCAAAGGGCTTGTCGATCCATTCGAAAACCAAGCTGACGTTCCGCCTGCAAGGTGAGTACCGCCTGTTCCAAACGGTCTTAGGGATCGACGACATGGCAGATGACACCGGGGCACTCGGTGACGTTAAGCTGACGATCTCGGGGGATGGCAAGCCGTTGTTCGAATCAGACGTCAAAGGGACTGATGCGCCGCGCAAGGTCGACCTGAATGTGACCGGCGTTCGCGAGTTGCAGGTCCTGGTCGACTACGGCGGAGAACTGGATATCGCGGATTGGTTGAGCTTGGCGGACGCGAAGTTGGTAAAATGACTGTCGTTGTTCGCTCCGCGAACGAAACGTCTTCGTGGTTACGACGCTGAATCGGCTTCTACCGTCGAATATTATCTCGCCCGGCTACTGCGAATGCGTCTGATCACGGAGTGATCAGCGACAAACTACGGGATCCCGATATGGCCTTATTGTCACGCTGCTTGTTGACCGCCTGCTGCCTGGTCGCCGTCACCCCATTCGGTTGGGCTGCCGACCCCGTTGTAGCGAGTGCTCAGCAGCAACGGATCGAGGTCATCGAAAAGGTGGCACCATCTGTCGTGGCCATCTTTGCTCCCGGAGGTGCTGGTGGCGGGTCGGGTGTCTTGATCTCGGCCGATGGGTTTGCCCTCTCGAACTTTCACGTCACTGACGGTGTCGGTGATTTCATGAAGTGTGGCCTGAATGATGGTGTGCTCTACGATGCCGTCATTGTGGGGGTGGATCCCAGCGGTGATGTCGCGTTGATCAAGATGTTCGGCCGAGAAGACTTTCCCCATGCCAAGCTGGGGGACAGCGATCTGGTGCAATCGGGAGATTGGACCTTCGTGATGGGCAATCCCTTCCTCCTGGCGACTGATTTTCAGCCCACTGTGACCTATGGAATTGTCAGTGGCGTGCATCGCTATCAGTACCCGGCGGCCGGCAATATTCTCGAATACACCGATTGCATTCAGGTCGATACATCGATCAATCCGGGTAACTCGGGCGGTCCGCTATTCAGTGCGGACGGCGATTTGATTGGCATCAACGGACGTGGTTCATTTGAGAAGCGTGGCCGGGTAAATTCCGGTGCGGGCTATGCCATTTCTATCAATCAAATCAAACATTTCCTGGACCATCTCAAGAGTGGCCGGATCGTCGATCATGCGACTCTCGGGGCCACTGTCTCGACAGATGACGAAGGTAACGTCACGGTCGCCGACATCCTGGAAGATTCGGAAGCCTACTACCGCGGGTTGCGGCATGACGACGAAATCGTCTCGTTTGGCGGTCGGTCGATTGGCAGTACGAATCAATTCAAGAATGTCTTGGGAATCTATCCTAAAGGCTGGAAGCTGCCGATTGTTTATCGTCGTAAAGGCGAGCAAACCGAGATCTGGGTTCGACTGCGTGGCCTGCACTTGCTCTCGGAATTGACCGGAGAGAAAAAGCACGGACCGGAACCATCGCCCAAGCCCGAAGAGAAACCTCGCAAAGACGGCCCCAAAGACGACAAAGAGCCGAAGGATGGGAGACCGCCAGCGCCGCCGATGCGAGGCCGTGCGCCGCCCCCGCCTCCACCAGAGCATCTCAAGAAATTTCACATCAAGAAGACGGGGTTTGCCAATTACTATTTCAACCAACTCCAGCAAGACCGGGTGCTGAAGGGACTGGCCGCATGGGGCAGTTTCGAAGATGCCCGCGGTCGCTGGAAGTTGACCGGCAAGATTGGTGAAGCGATGAAGTTCGAAGCGACTCTCGCTGACTCGGGGGCCGGGTTGTTCTTCGGAAAAGAGGCGTTCCTGCAAGAGTTCAGCGATCTGGCCGAGTTGCGGGATGAACCGCCGGGGACAGGTGGCTTGCTGACCGCCTGGCACCATTTGCGGTTGCTGTTGTCAAAGGGACCGAAGGCGTTTACCGACTTTTACTATCTGGGCAGCGAGCCGTTTGACGGTCAAGGTGAGACTGTGGATGTTCTGGTGGGGCTGCTGGCTGGTGCGGAATCGCACTGGTATTTCAGCCGCGAGACCGGGGTCTTGCTGGGATACGATTTTATTCGGGCCGAAAATCAGGATCGATGTGAACTCCGCTTCCAGGGGACTCAGGATTTTTCTGGCAAGAAGTTTCCGAAGGCTTTTCAGATGCGCCATGGGGATAAGTCACCGGTCCTGTATCAAGTGGATGCGGTCGATTTTGCAGCTCCAGGCAATGATTCGAAATAGGTTACTGCAACACATGTAGCCACGGTCGCCAGAGCGTGGGGCAGATGACGATTGACGCTGCAGAACCCACGGTCTGGCGACCGTGGCTACGACAATACGAGGTGTCCGTTGAATTTCCTGAAGAATCATGATCGTTCCCCGCAGCATTGGCCCTCCTCGATCTCACGGAGGATGTTGCTGGGCTTGGTCTGTCTGGCGATTTGCAATGTTCCGGTTGGAGCGTTCGCCCAGTCAACGCGCGAAACGATCGCTGCGGTGACGCCGCGGATGGTCAAGATTTTTGGCGCGGGTGGCTTGCAGCGGCTGCAGGGGTATTGCTCGGGGTTTGTGGTTTCGCCCAACGGTCATATCGTCACCATCTGGAGCCATGTGCTCGATCAAGGTGAAGTGACCGTGGTGCTGGATTCCGGTCGAAAGCTGAAGGCTAAAGTCATTGGAGCGGAACCCCAGTTGGACCTCGCTGTGCTAAAAGTTGAGGCGGATGATCTGCCTTACTTTGACCTGGATACTCAGATCGGTGCCGCGGCCCCGGGGACTCGCGTGCTGGCCTTCAGTAACATGTTCAAGGTGGCTGCGGGGAACGAGCCTGTCACCGTATTGCACGGAGTGATTGCGGCTAGGACGAAGCTGGAAGGGCGCCGTGGGGCGTTTGACATTGCGTTTCCCGGAGCCGTCTACGTAGTGG
>JAQGHS010000966.1 GCA_028291605.1 Planctomycetaceae bacterium
AGTAGGGCGAACGACAATTTGGTGTTCGCCCGGAAGGGATAGATTTCGCGCGGCCCATTTAACCAATATGCACCGCTAGGCGATCGGCCAAGCGTGTGGTCAACAGCCACGCCGCATGGTCCGGGCCAAACGGATAGGCTGTCGACAACGCCAGCACGCCTCTGACGCGACTGTTACGGATGATCGGTACTGCCAGCGATTGCACCGAGGCAAATCGCTCGAGCCAACTGGCGGAGCCGACCAGCGTTCCTCCGGATGCTGCCAGCAAGGCCACGGTGGGCTGCTGGCTGACTGCGGCTTTGACAATCCCCAACCCGGTCTGTTGCAGACTCACGACTTTGGTCGCTGCCGCAAAGCCGTCAATGACATCGGCGGCCATCGTAGGATGGCCCCGAAAGCCGATGACTTGCAGCTCATCGTCAACCTGGCGCCATAAGCCGACTGCGCGCGAATTCGTGGCCGTCAGGTACTCATCCAACGCCGAATCGGCGGAGCCTCCCGATTCCAGGCATTTCGAGAACGATTCTGCCAGCCGTTCCAGCATGATATAGGGCTTTTTATTTTCAGTTGGGATGAGTGTCGTAGCAGAACTCGCCAGACTTCAGGCAGGAACTCTGGCGAGTTCTGCTACATACATATTAGCAATCCAGATAAGAGACCACCTCTTGCCACTACCGTCCGCGGTTGCGATCACCTGACATCAACGGATACGATTGGATCACTCAAATTCGGTCCGGACCCACTCTGCAGGAGCATCAGCATGTCCCACTCAAATCTGGCTGGTCATTCGCGTCGGTTGTTTCTGCAAGGGTTTTCTGCAGCCGCGTGTTCGTCCTTGTTGATTGGCAACCGCTCCCGCGCGGAGGAGCCACAGCCTCGTGCGACCTCGCCAAGAGCCACATCGGGCGACGAAGTCGAACCCGACTGGAAGGAGCGTCTGACCGTAACGGTGGGACAGGACAGTAAGGCAGCGGATCTGGTTGGTAACTCAGAGAAGGTGCTGCAGGCCGCGGTTGACTACGTGTCGCGCTTCGGCGGTGGGACGGTTCAGATCCTGCCGGGAACCTACAAGTTGCGGAACGCCGTTTACCTCGCCAGCAACATCCGCATCCTCGGTAGCGGTGCCGATTCCATGCTGATCAAAGAACCGTCAATAAAGGACAAGCTGGCCGCCGATTCCGACTGGTACGATCAGGAAATCACCCTGGAAGACGCCCAGGGATTTCAAGTGGGCGACGGTGTCTGCCTGCGCACCAAGAACCCGCACAATGGCGGGCAAACCGTCCTCAAGCGGACGCTCATTGCGCGATCGGGAAACCGCTTTAAGCTCGACAAAGCGTTGCGGGAGAACTTTTGGCAGGTGGGTGAATCGACGGCTGCGACCCTCTTTCCGATTTTCAGCGGCGAACTGATCAAGAATGTCGTGATCGAGAATATCACGCTGGATGGCAACAAGGCGAACAATGAGTTGCTCGACGGCAATTATGCGGGTTGCGTCTTCCTGCAGGACTGCAATCGCATCGTCATGCGCAAGGTCGAGGCTCGCAACTATCACGGCGACGGACTGAGCTGGCAGATTTGCCACGACTGTATCGTCGAGGATAGTCACAGCCACGACAACACTGGACTCGGCCTGCATCCCGGATCGGGTTCGCAGCGCCCGATCATGCGCCGCAACAAGCTCGAGCGAAACGACATTGGGATCTTCTTCTGCTGGGGCGTCAAAAATGGGCTGGCCGAGGACAACATCATTGCCGACAACCGCGGCAGCGGAGTATCGATCGGCCATCGCGACACCGACAACCTCGTCCGCAAGAACGAGATCCTGCGCAGTGGCAAGGCGGGCGTGCTGTTCCGGCCCGAGCGGGGCAAAGGCTTTGCCGGCGACCGCAACCGTATCGAATTCAACCGCATCGTCGACACGGGTGCAGCGGATGGAATTGGCGTGGATGTACAGGGCTTCACGGATGCCATTCAGCTTTCCAGCAATCAGATTCAGGAGACTCGCGAGCCGATGCAGCGAATCGGCGTGCGGCTGGGAGAAAACACGGGCACCGTCAAGCTGGCAGAAAATAAAATCGAAGGTTTTGCGACGCCGGTTACGGATCTCCGAAAAGCCAAATAGTGGTCTTGACCGCAGAAAAGTCGCGTTCCGGCTGTATTTTAAGTCAAATTCCAAGTGTCAGCCGCAGGCCGCGTGACACCCCCTGCACAAGACAATTTGTTTTTTGCAGCCAAAATACTTGCATCTCCGATAACAATTCTGTTATATGAAGAAGAACTCAGTCATTGCGCTCATGCATGAGAGACGCTCGTCGTCCAGGTAGGTTTTGAGTTTCGGCTAAACCGGTATGCGGTTCATCCGAAATCGATTCCGTGGACGATCGGCTTGGATAATCTAGCCACAGTCTTACTTTGGCTTTTGTGATTTATTCGTAGTTGAGTCTCAAAGTTCTGCAAGGAGTCATGATGCGCACGCGTAGAGCATTTACGCTGATCGAGCTACTGGTCGTCATCGCGATTATCGCGGTCCTGATCGCTCTGTTGCTGCCTGCCGTCCAGCAGGCACGGGAAGCGGCTCGACGGTCGCAGTGCAAAAACAATCTGAAGCAGATTGGATTGGCACTGCACAATTACATCAGCAGCACCAGAGAAGTCATTCCGCGTGGAGTCAATCACACCACAGGCCCCACTTGCTGCTGCGTGACTGACAATAACCAAGTGGGTTACACAATCCACACTATGTTGCTGCCCTATATCGATCAGGCACCGTTGTACAATCTCGTCAACTTCAATGTCCTTTCGAGCAATGCTGCCAATACGGCCGTCTGGAAGGCGAAAATCCCTGCGTACATTTGCCCCAGTGCCGTCCCTCCAGTCGTTCCCGCGAATGGGGCTCAGCCCCACAACTATCCGGCGGCTGGGACGGCTCATGGGTACGGACTATGTGGCAAGCATGGATCGGCCACGACAAACGGGATATTTGCTTCCCGGTGGGGTCTGGTCGAGGAAACCGCCACTCCCACCCCTCTCGATTCGCAAATGACTCTGGCGACCATCTCGGATGGGACGAGCAACACCC
>JAQGHS010000974.1 GCA_028291605.1 Planctomycetaceae bacterium
AAGAAACGGAGAACGGCAAGTTGCAATTCGTAGTTTTCAAAACGAAAGACAATATCGAGTTCAGCGTCAATGTTCCGGACACGCCGGGATATGTTGCCGAAAAACTTGAGGTTGGTAAGCCGCTGAAGGCTTATGGCGAATTGACTGTCTACCGCGATAAACAGATCGTTTTTGGTCCCGGATTCATCATTTCGCCGGACCGCAGCAGCGAGTCCGATACGAAACCTAAACCTTAGGCGGTCCAATTTCTCGTCGGAATTCGTGAGAAATTAAGCTCACTTGGCCGACGCCCCATTCGCCTGTTTGAGCAACTCCTTCAACTGGGAAGCCGATTCCTGCGCCGCGGGCGTGTCAGCAAAGTTGGCCGACGTGTCCTCATACAGCTTGGCGGCCTCTTCGAGTTGGCCGATTGTGGCCAGCGCATCGGCCGCTTCCAAGGTGGCTCGGGCAGCAAGGAAATGGTCGTCCGGTTGAACCAACGGCGTCCACAACAGATGGACGGCACCCAGCTCAAATTCGCGGCGCGAGACGTAGGCTCGTCCCATTAAGAAGTGGGGCCCGCCTCGTAATTCTTCTGGCAGTGACTCCAGCTTCTGCTCCCACACTTTCAGTTCGGTGAGGTTGATTTCCTTACGCGTGGCCAACCTCGATCGCCAGAGCTGACAGGAGGCGAGTGCACCGACCCGGCGGTCACTTTGGGCTGCGAGATCACGCAGCACAACGCTTGCCGACGTTCCAAACTGGGGATCGTCCAGCAGAATACTCGCCCCCATCAACTTGACTGCCACGGGTTGTTTTTCGTCGAGCAACCAGCTTTCGCCCTGCGACTTCAACGCAGGATTCGGGGATTGGCGGTTCCAGATCAGCGGGATCAATGAAAAGGAGTGCGTCCGCGGGTCACTGCGAACGAGGACCGCAAATTTCGAAGTCGCGTTGACGTAGTCTCCCTTCATCAAAGCACAGCGCACGAGGTAGGTCAGAATCTCACGCTTGACCCAGGCCCGGCCTTCTTCCTCGAATGCATTTCCAAATGCCTTCGTCGCACCTTCGTAGTCCTTCTTGCCAAACAGAACGAGTCCCTTTTGATGCCCGGTCATCTGGGGCGTCAGGATTTCGAGCACGTCCGCAGCGGGAAATTCTTTGGGAGCTTCACCTAGTTTCAGCCGGATACGTAGCGTCTCTCCGGTGTATTCGATGATCTCGCCTTTTAACGTGATACGTGTGGACGATCGTCCGCCCGGACTGATGATGACCTTGTCGGGGGTGTCAGACTCATCCTGCGCGCGACTCACGGCTGTGCTGAATAACAAGATGATGCCGCAAAGTATGATGCGCATACGACCGATTTCCTGGAGGCTACGTGGTCGACGCTGCCAGCGTCGGTATCTTAAATCTATGATTGTCGCGTGAAACAAATCAAGTTGATGCCGAGGCAGGCAGCGTCGGCCACGGGAGTTATCGATCTCGGAATGCGGTGACATCTCGGTAGCGATAAGTACCGTTATGGTCTTTCGCCAGTTGTTCCAGCCAGTTCATCGATCCGAGTTTCGCCCCCTTGCCAAACTCAATGACATGAATCTGGGTGTTATTGCGATTCGCGTCACGCAGATCTTTCAGGTCGCGGGGTGAGAGTTCGGGAGTATCTCCGTCCGTCAAGAAAAAGATGACATTGGGAGCTGACCGGAGCGCCGTTGTCAGAGCCGGTTTGTGCATCGTGCCGCTGCGGGGTTGCTGAGCATTGATGAACTGGCGGGCGAATGTCCGGTTGATATCGGTGGCGAAGAAGATCTCCTGCTTGCCATTCAGCATCGGGTGCAGATCGGAGTCATAAAACAGGACCTGAAATCGCTTCGTCGAATCGAGGCGTTCAATGCTGGCCATCGTTTCGGCTCGGGCGACGCCGATCGCATTCTCTTCATCCATGCTGCCAGAACAGTCCACAATGTAATAGAAGTGGTCACCCTGAGCCGCAATTTGAAAGAAGCTGGTACCGTCCGATCTGCCGAATCTCGGGCCGGCACCACCGCCAGCTGCTCCCCGGACGAGACCTTTACCGGCCGATTTCTTAGGGCGTGAAGCGGCCGCCGACGGCAAGCCAGTTGGTAGCGGGACCCCTGCCCCGACAGTGGTAGTTTCGGGCAATTGGAGCGGCACTGCCGGCCCGGTATCGGCCATGGGTTCCGAGAGTAACGGGTCGCTGGCGGCAGCCTCCGCAGCATCCGAATCCGCAGCGTCCTGGGAACCAGCCGCGTCGGAGCTCGAACTGGGAACGTCACCTTTTGTGAACAGTCCCACATCGCGGAAGGATTCGCCCGAACCTTCAGGAACTCCCTGGCGATTGAACCCGAAAATTAGACATAGGAACAGCACTCCGTGCAGGACCAACGAGATCACCCAGCTCGGGATTAACCGATTGGGCTCGCTCTCGATGATCTCGAGCTCGGGAAATGCAGGCGCTGCAGATTTCATGTTCAAATTATCGGGTTGGGGGTGGCCTGACTCCTCATATTATAGGGGCGAAGTTCGCTGGATTGAGTCTACTCGGATCATTTTGATACCGTCAATTCGAGATTTTCCGGAGGATTGCGGCCGCGCTCGGGTGGAGTACAATGCGAGACAGGCGAACCTGTCTCGGAATGCCTGACTCGCGACAATCCACATACGACATGGAACTCAACTGGAAATCGGAAAGATCACGATGCCCGAAGTGAAGAATATCCTCGTCGGAATTGACCTCTCACATGGCGACCATCTGATTTCTGCAGAACTCAGCCCCGAGACCGTGGGAGTCGTGGCCCAAGCGACGGAATTGGCCAAAGAGAATTCCTCTCAGTTGACGTTTTTTGCGGTCATTGATCTCGATCCGCATGCCTTGGCCTATCTGGAAGAGGAAGACCCGAACGCCCTGGTCAATCTCGGTGCTCAGGCCGAACAAGTGCTGGCTGGATTGGTTCAGACGGCGAAGGCTCAGGGAGTGATCACGGTTGCTTCAGCCCATGCGTTCGGGAAGAGTTGGGTCGAGCTCATTAAGCAGGTCATTCGCGGGCATCACAATCTTTTGATGGTGGGAACTCGGAAGTTGAGCGGCTTTCAACGTCTGCTGTTGGGCAGTACCAGCTTGAAGCTGATGCGAAATTGCCCCTGTCCGGTCTGGATCACTAAGCCGCATGTGACCGCAACCGTGACTCGAGTATTGGTTGCGGATGACCTCACCGAGGTCGGTGCTCGGCTGGTGCGCCTGGGCAGCGTGGTCGCGAAGGCGAAAAATGCAGAACTGCATGTCCTGCATGCCTTGGAATACCCGTGGGACTCTGACAAGACCGCAGTTGATCCGAAACAGGCCGCCTATCACCAGAAGTGTCAGGCCCGTGCACAAGCAGAGTTGGCCGCACACCTGGCGTGTGCTGAGGCTCAGGCGCTTCCCAAGGCGGCTCAAGTCGTGATCCGCGAGGATCTGGCCGAGAACGCAATTCTTAAGTACATCGAGAATCAACAAATCGATCTGCTCGTCATGGCGACGATCGCTCGTAGCGGAATCGCAGGCTTCTTGATGGGCAATACCGCCGAGCGACTGATGCCGCAGATCGAATGCTCGGTGCTGGCCATCAAGCCCGATGATTTCCAAAGCCCGGTTACGCTGGATTCGTAAGTAGGCGTACCTCGCCACTGGCTCACCGTTCGGTAATTCAGTAGCGCCGATACTAGGGCGGGGACGGCGACCATCACTCCGCCTGCACCGCCTCAACCTGTTGATTGTTGCCTT
>JAQGHS010000987.1 GCA_028291605.1 Planctomycetaceae bacterium
AATGCCGCAGTTCAACATGAGTGACGAAGAAGCCATGTCTCTGGCCAATTACTTTGCGGCCGTGGACAGCGCGGAGTACCCCTACCAGAACGTGCCGCAGCGTGATGCGACCTATCTGTCTGCCAAGGAAAAAACACATCCCAAGTATTTGCCGGATGGCTGGCAGATGTTTAAGGCGTGCGTGCAATGCCATGCTGTCGGTGGGCTGGAATACAAGGCCTCGGATCCCAAAAAGGATATTCGTGGCCCGAATCTGGTCAACGTGGCAAACCGCCTGCGGCCAGATTGGACGCTGCTCTGGTTGTACAAGCCGGCTTGGATTACGCCGTACACATCAATGCCGGCCGTATTTGACCGGGCCAGCAAGAAGTATGAAGAGTTGTTTAGCGGTGATGGTGTTCAGCAGGCGACGTCTCTGCGAGATGCCCTGATGAACTATCACCGATTGACTGAAACTGAGTCGAAGTTGACACGACCTGCCCCAGCCCCCGCCGCTGCTGAAGCCGCCAAGCCGGGAGAGGCGAAATAATGAACACGATGAATATCGCAAAAAAGCATTACCGTTGGCTGGCGTTGGCTGGCTTGGCCATCAGCGGCTGTGGTCTATCGAACCTGCCGCCCGTGACTGTCACACTCAAGCCGGCTGAAGAAGGCGCAGCGGTTGCCGCTGCGACAACGACAGAAGGTCCAGCTGCTGCCACGACCGAAGCTCCGGCGGCCGCATCAGGTGGAACTGGCGACCTAGTCGGAACAGTCGTCTTCGATGGAGCGCCTCCAAGTTTGACTCCGTTGATCACAATGGGAGCAGACGTCAAAGACAAGGCCGTCTGCAGCGCCATGACGATCCCGGACGAATCATTAATGGTCGATCCCGCCACCAAAGGGATTCAGAACGTTTTTGTGTTCTTCGAGAAGGCTCCTGTCGGGGCAGTTCCGGTGGCTGCTCCAGAAAAGCAAATCTTCGACCAGATTGGCTGTAAGTTCATCCCTCATGGCATGATCGTCCGCACCAAGCAGCCGTTGCTGGTCCTGAGCGACGATGCCGTGGGCCATAACACCCACACCTACCCGGCCAGAAATTCCGGGTTTAATGGGGCTATCGGCGCCAAGGAACGTAAAGGTGTGGCTATTACCTACACGCAGTCAGAACGCGAGCCATTCTCGGTCAAGTGTGACGTGCATCCGTGGATGAATGCCTATCACTTGCCCTTGGATCACGGATATGCTGCGGTGTCGGACGAAAAGGGCAAGTTTGTGATTAAGGGGTTGCCAGCGGGTTCCCATGTGCTCAAAGTTTGGCACGAGAGTGGTAAACTGCTGGAGCGCGGCTATAAAGTGACGATCAAGCCGGGTGAGAACCCCGTCGAATTGAAGTATGCCGCAGCCAAGTTTGGCAAGTAGTTGTTGAGAGCAATACCGGCCGTCCTGCGGCCTTTGTAGTAATACTGGCCGTTTATTCGGCCTTTGGTCTCCCATCCGACAGAACTCATCCGGAACTGCCCTCAGCAGACTGGATGACAATGCCACACGATCGAGGATGACTCGGAGGGTCTGCCCGTGAGAGTCGGTGTAATTCTGACAGTCGTGATTACCGCCGCCAGCCTGGCTGGTTGCAGCGGTCCAGAAGCGAAGTTCGTACTCGCCAAAGATACGGAATCGCTGATGAAGGAAGCTCGCAAGCCGATCGAGAAGGTTGTTACCGAGCACTTCGGTACACCGCACAAGCTCGTCGGTTGGGAAAAGCTACCGATCGACTATGGTAAGGCAGACAAGGCCGTACCAGGTCACGAAACTGCCGGCTGGCAACTCGTCGAAGGCCGCAACCTCTACATGCGACACTGCCTGCACTGCCATGGTGTCAGCGGTGATGGAAATGGCCCGACTGCCCCGTATCTGAATCCACGTCCGCGCGATTACCGTCGCGGCGAATTCAAGTTCACCTCGACAGCAGTGGGTGTGAAAGCTCGGCGCGATGATATCCACCTGGTGTTGCAGAACGGTATTCCTGGCACCAGTATGCCTTCCTTCGCTCTGTTGAAGGCGAACGAATTAACCGCCTTGGTGGAATACGTCCGCTGGCTCGCCATGCGAGGTGAATTCGAAAAACGCCTGGTCGCCGAATTGTCGTCCGACTACTCGGTTAAGGCGGTGAATGACCGCCGCAAGAATAATGAAAAACTCAGCGATATCATCGACGCCTTCAACAAGCTGATGACCTCCACGAAAGAGGCACCGTCAGAGTTCTCCGGAACTATCAAGGACGTCGGAGACAACCTGGCGGCTGACTGGTTGGCTGCTGAAGACGAAGCCAATCTGATCGTTCCGAAGCACCCGCGACACCTGCCGAGTGCGGATCCGCAGTCGGTGTCTCGTGGTCGGGCACTGTATATGTCTGAGAAATTGAAGTGCTACACCTGTCACGGTCTCGCCGCCAGGGGTGACGGGACCTCGACCGTGGATTACTGGGCGATTCCTGGTTCCAGCCCTGAGAAGAAATTCGAAGCACGCGGACTGCACGACAACTGGGGGAACCCGATCAAGCCGCGTAATTTGACGCTGGGCCAGTATCGTGGCGGCCGCCGGCCGATCGATCTGTATCGCCGGATTTATGCGGGCATCAAGGGCACACAAATGGCCGGTTTCGCCACCGCGCTCCGCGATGCGAAGGATGAGAAGGGCAATGCCCTGAATGACGACCAAGTCGCCGAACGCATGGATCGGCACATCTGGGATATTGTGAACTACATCCTGGCCGTACCTTATCAACAGCAGACAATCGAGCCGCTGCTGCCCATGACGGCAGCAGCCACACCGGCTCCCGCTCCAGCAAAGTAAACACACTCAAGTAAACACGCTGAGCCTGGCAGTCACCGACGGTTCGGATGGCTGGAATACTCAGTAACCCGTAATTGAATTCGACGAACGAAAAGTTGCTCAGTGCGACAAGCGTGACCGGCAATTTCCGGCACTAGATACCACTGAGACCTTGTTTTGATTGTCCCTTCCAGGGAGATTTCTCGTGCGCAGGTTTTGGCCGCTATTCTTTCTCGCCTGGCCGATCATCGCGATCGTCTGGAGCTGGATGGCACCGCACTACGGGTGGTGGTTCCATATGCCGGCGCAGTCGCCGCTCGGGCAGGAAATCGACAACCTGTTCTATTTGATCCTGATCATCGTGACGACGGTCTTCGTCGGCGTGAATCTCGCTCTCTTCTATGTTCTCTGGAAGTTTTCCAGCGATACTCCAGGCGAGAAGGGCACGTTCAGTCACGGTAGCCACATTCTGGAAATGGTCTGGACGGTCACCCCAGCGGGCGTGCTGCTGTTCATTTCGCTCTATCAGATGGATGTATGGGCTCGGTTCCGCATGGTGCAGACGTTTGACAAGCAGGCTCTCGCCCATCCCCTGGCCGAAGTGACTGCTCGTCAGTTCGAATGGCGAATTCGCTATCCAGCACCAGGCCGTAACTTCAAGAATAAGGCCGAGATCGACGAATGGCTGAAGCATCCGTCACCGGATGACGTCTACACCGTCAATGACCTGCACTGTCCGGCTAATAAGAAGGTCCTGATTCACCTCCGGACTGAAGATGTATTGCACTCATTCTTCATTCCCGATCTGCGAGTGAAACAGGACGCAGTGCCTGGCTTGGTCATCCCGGTCTGGTTCGAAGCTTCCAAACGCAATCAATACGATCTGATCTGCGCCGAGTTGTGCGGCTGGGGTCACTATAAGATGAAGGGCCGTATTTCGGCCGAATCAGAAGCAGACTTTGCAAAATACCTGCATGCGTTGGCTCAGCGTCAAGCTGACGACGGCGTGCCAGCGAAAGTTGAAACGAAGGAAGGAGAGGGGCACTAATGAGCACTCTCGATCAAGCAGCACACAGTTCGCACGATCACGATGACCACGGCCATGGCGGACACGGTCACTATCATCAGCCCACGACGTGGGAAATCTTGCGTTCGATGTTAACGTTCTCCCGTGACCACAAAGTCATCGGGATGCAGTTTCTATTCACGACCCTCATCATGCTGATGGTCGGTGGAGCCCTGGCGCTGGGGGTACGGTGGCAACTCGCCTTCCCGTTCCAACGGATGCCGATTCTCGGCGATCTATTCTTCGGTAGCCAAGGCGGTGTCATCGCCCCTGAAACCTACACGATGCTCTTCACGATGCACGCCACCGTGATGATCTTCCTCGTCATCATTCCGATTCTGGCAGGTGCCTTCGGCAACTTCCTGATTCCGTTGATGATCGGTGCGGACGATATGGCGTTCCCGTTGCTGAATGCACTCAGTTACTGGTTCATGTTGCCGGCCATCTTCTTCTTCGGTCTCAGCTTCTTCTACGGGGGTGGACCGGCTGGTGGCTGGACGTCGTATCCGACGTTAAGTGCCTTGCAGGCCGCGGCGCCCGGATCCGGTGGAGCTCAGACTTGCTGGCTGATTGCAGTCACTCTGGTGGGTGTTTCGTCGATGATGGGTTCCGTCAATTACATGACGACCATCATCAATATGCGTGCTCCGGGCATGACTTTGTTCCGCATGCCGCTGACCATCTGGGCCATGTTTATCACCGCCATTCTGCAAGCGTTTGCTCTGCCCGTGTTGACCGCGGCCGGCTGTATGCTGCTGGCTGACCGGTCGATGGGCACGTGCTTTTTCATTCCGTCGGGGATCGTCGTGAATAACGCCGACCCGACCGTCGGTGGCGGGCAAACTTTGCTGTGGCAGCACCTCTTCTGGTTCTACTCGCACCCTGCCGTGTACATCATGCTGTTGCCAGCGATGGGCATGGTTTCGGATGTGATGGCCTGCATGTCTCGCAAGCCGATCTTCGGCTACAAGCCGATGGTCTACTCGTTGGCTGCCATTGCCGGCCTGGGCTTCATCGTCTGGGGACACCACATGTTTACGAGCGGTATGAACCCCGCTCTGGGCATGTCATTCATGGTCTCTACGATGATGATTGCTTTGCCATCCGCAGTGAAGACGTTCAACTGGCTCGGCACGCTGTGGGGCGGCAAGATTCAGTTCAACACCCCCATGCTGAATGCGATTGCGTTCGTGTCGATGTTCGTGGTGGGTGGTCTGAGCGGTATCTTCATGGCCGCTGTGCCGGTCGATATTTACTTCCACGACACCTACTTCATCGTGGCCCACTTCCACTATGTGTTGTTCGGCTCGACGTTGTTCGGTGTGTTC
>JAQGHS010001016.1 GCA_028291605.1 Planctomycetaceae bacterium
GACTTCTCGTCTTCCCAGCGGGGATAGGCTTCTAATTTGTTAGTCGGTCCGTCAGGCGGATTCTTAAAGAGATCCAGGCTTTTGAACCTGTCAATCTGGTTCTCGTGTCCGCCCAGTCGATTCAAATTGCGCGTGTTCCAACCGAGGACAAATCCGATATTGTGTGAATGGCAAGCCTGGCAGTCCGAGCGACTTGGGAAATACCACTCTTGCTTAACAATCCCCTCGGCAGTTTGTATGGGGTAGTCTTTTCGGAACGGCCAGTCGCCGAGAAGTGTCGCTTCAGTTTGCTCTGGATTCCACAAGTATGTATACCCTTCCCATCCCCGCGGGCTGTTCAACCACAGCCGGGTCTCAATTCGTTGACGCTTTTCGGGGTCGGTCTTGTCGGTTTGTAATGAGAACGTCTTAACGATGACGGTGCCCGCGGGAAACTCCCACTGCTCCTGTTCCTTAAAGACCAGGCTATGACTGCTCGGCAACGCGATGAACCGGTCTTTAACGGCTCCATCCGACCACAATTGAACGTTGACTGCATAAGGAATCAGTCCTGGTGCCGGAGTCTGATCCTTCACGGAACTAAATAGTTTTGTCTCGGTAAGCGTCCTTGGGAAATCCTGCTTCTCGCCCGGTTCGGGAGTTTTTAAGCGATAAATCTTGCCGTCGAATGCCGTGAAGTAGATCTCGCCGGCTTCGTCCTCGCCAAATGCGCTGATCATCAAACTGGTGTGAGCGATCTTGTGAGTCGCAGTCGCCTGTTTACCATTCGACTTGAGAGCCCAGATGTTGCCGCTGTAGAAGTCGGCATAGAGATATAAACCCTCCAACTGCGGCAATCGTTTTCCACGGTAGACGAGGCCGCCAGTGATGCATTTCCCTTCGACGCGTGGGTAGTCGAAGATCGGATCAATCAAGGACTGAGGCCGATCGCGAATCGCATCGGGATCACGCGGGTGCTTGCCCTCGCGGATATTCCAGCCATAGTTGCCCCTGCGAGTCACGATGTTGATTTCTTCGTGGTGATCCTGACCGACGTCGCCTTCCCACAGAGTCCCAGTCTGTCGATCGAATGACATGCGCCAGGGGTTTCTGAAGCCGTAGGCCCAAATTTCCCCCCGTGCATTCGCCTTCGAATCGGCGAACGGATTGTCTTTGGGAATCGCGTAGTTCTTACCTGCATCCTGATGATCAACGTCTATCCGCAAGATCTTTCCTTGGACAACTTCCAAGTTCTGCGCGTTTTCGTGCGGGTCGTTGGCTAAGCCCCCGTCGCCCACGCTGATATACAGAAACCCGTCTGGGCCAAACTTCAGGCAGCCACCGTTGTGATTTCCATAGGGCTTGGAAAAGTCCAGCAACCTCTCTTCCGAACTCGGATCTGCCCGATTGACATCATCCTTGGAAACACGGAACCGCGATACGACACTCCCTCGCGGCGTCACTGAATAGAAGACGAAGAACTGACCGTTCTCCCGGTATTTGGGGTGGAATGCGAGCCCCAGCAGGCCTTCTTCATTGTCCTCGCGCCGCACCTGCTTTGTGATGTCGAGAAAGACGCTTGCCTCGTTGGACTGCTCGCTATTGGGAGAGACTCGCACTCGACCATCTTGTTCCACGACGAAGATCCGATTCGAGCCATCGTTGGCGTTCGTCAAATCGACCGGCCGAACAAATGACAATTGAGGAAATGGGTTCTCGACTCCGAAAACTGGGTGAGAGTCTGGCAACCCCATGAGGTGCGAGGTATCAAATGGGATAAATCCCGACTGTTTCGCGGGCTCAACGGCCGGTACTTGCGTCGTTGACAGCTGTAAGGCCAGCAGGCATCCCGACAAAGCGACAAGCATCACATTGGAAACGCCTTGACGGCCGACCTGTGGCACATTATTTGAAGGACGTTGAACTCGCATTCTTCTCTCTCCACCATGAACACCGTTGACTGCGATGTCAGCAACCGCGAATTGATATTTCAGCAAGCGTCGGGTTTGCACCCTCGCAATTCGCGATCGGTCAGCGCGCACCTTGATCTTCGAAAGACCAGAAGCGATTGATTCCGGCAATTTTCCGTCTAACTATATCTGCGCTAACGCAAACCGTGTTCCCGCTAACGAATTCGCCGTTCCTAGACGGAGGTCAAAGGCTTAGCGTTTCGGACTTTTTAGAAGGCTTCCAGCAGCTAAGATAGGAAATCGCCTTACCTTTCAGAACAATCGCCGCAGCCAAGCTAGCTTGGCGTTGATTTTGCATTGTGGATATTGCATGACAGAACTGCCGAATATCGCTTCCAGTGATCAGAGCCCGACCGCGAGATGGAAGGCGAATATTCTGCTCGTGGACGACAATCCGGCTAATCTCTTGTCGTTACGAGTGGTGCTTGATGAACTTGGTGAGAACCTTGTCGATGCAATCTCGGGCGAGGAAGCTCTTAGACTGGTCCGACGGGATGAGTTCGCGGTAGTCCTGCTAGATGTCTTGATGCCGGGCATCGATGGATTTGAAACTGCCAAGCTCATTCGCCAAATTGAGCGGTCGCGCCGCACACCAATCATTTTTCTGACTGAGGGAGACCTCGATCGCGAAACTCTGGAAAAAGGCTATGAACTCGGCGCGGATTTTCTGGTGAAGCCGCTGCTGCCGGTCGTTCTGCGAGCGAAGGTCCTCGGGTTCGCTGAACTGTTCCGAGAAAACCAACAGGCGAAACGCGAAGCAGAACAGCTTCGCTTGCTGGTCGATGGGACTTCGGACTACGCCATTTTCATGCTGGATACTGAAGGACGTGTCGCCACATGGAACCGGGGTGCCGAACGGCTGAAGGGCTACACCGCGGGTGAAATCATTGGAGAGCATTTCTCGCGTTTCTACCCTGCTGAGTCGAAAGATTGGCCCCTGCACGAGTTGAATGTCGCGAAGGCGGAAGGACGATTTGAGGACGAGGGCTGGCGGCAGCGCAAAGATGGATCGAGGTTCTGGGCGAACGTCATCATTACCGCAGTGCGTGACGAGCGGGGTCATCTCCGCGGATTCTCGAAAGTCACCCGCGATCTGACCAAGCGCAGGGAGTCCGAAGATGCATTGCGGCGGAGCGAAGAGCGTTTTCGGCTCCTGGTGGAAGGTGCAGAGGACTATGCCATCTTTTTACTTGATACAGAGGGCTGTGTCGCTTCGTGGAATCTGGGTGCGCAACGGATTAAGGGCTATAGCGCCGAAGAGATCATCGGGCAGCACTTCTCCCGCTTTTATCCTGAAGATGCGATTGATCGGGGGTGGCCGGAGTACGAGATTCAGATGGCTGAGTCTGAAGGGAGGTTTGAGGATGAAGGGTGGCGCATTCGCAAAGATGGGGCTCGGTTCTGGGCGAATGTCGTCATTACGGCCCTGCGCGATGAAAATGGGAACTTGCGTGGCTTTTCCAAAATCACGCGCGACATGACGGAGCGCAAAAAGTCTGAGGAAAACGCGCG
>JAQGHS010000041.1 GCA_028291605.1 Planctomycetaceae bacterium
CATGCCGAACATGGCGCTCTACCTGAGCACCCACGACGGCTTCCCGCTCAAGGATGCCGTTGAAGCTGAAGGGAAGGGGGGCAAGAACGGCAAGGATTATCTCATAAATGATGCGGCCGTTCTCCGCCAGGGGAAGGTCGCCTTCGCCGATCACTGCGCCCGCTGCCACAGCAGCAAGCGGCCCGACAGCCTGCCCGAGAATGACGAGGCTCAGAAGAAGGCCTGGCGCGAGCTCGTGTTGCGGGACGACTTCCTGAAGGACAACTTCTTGTCCGACGACGATCGCCACCCCAGCTCGGAGCTGGGTACGCACATCGCGCGGACCCTGAGTCCCAACTGGGATGCGGGCGGCGGCTACGGGCAGATGTCCAGCCTGGGTTTCAAGCTCAACCAGGCAGGCACCGAGCAGGTGTTTGATCATGACAAGGACGGCAAGCCGATTCCGCTGTACAACCCGTTGACCGGCAAGCACGACATCAAGTTCACCGCCAAGAAACTGTTTTACCGCACGCCGCCTCTGGTAAGCATCTGGGCGACAGCGCCCTACCTCCACAACAATGCGCTCGGAACGTACACCTCCGACCCGTCTGTGGCCGCCCGCGTGGCCGCGTATCAGGACGGCATGACCAAGATGCTGTGGCCCGAGCGCCGCCTGGGAGTCGGCTCCATGGTGGTCACGACGCAGGACAGCAAGCTGCCGGACTTCATCTCGATGTTACAGAAGCAGATGCCGGAGTTCGCCGACTTGCCTGGTCTTGATCTGGACTTGATTAATGTGCCCAAGGGCACACCTATCAATCTGATAATGAACATGCACGCCAGGGATGTAAAGGTCGTGTTGCAGGCGTATGTGGATGGCGTCTTACTGGGCCAACCCAAAGAGAAGTTCGGCGAGCTACGGGAAAAGAACCACGCCCTGGGCCAGAAACGGCTGATGGAGAAGCTGGTCGAAGTCAACATGTGCCCGGACTTCATTGAGGACCGCGGCCATACCTACGGGCGTGAGCTGAGTGATGACGACAAGCGGGCCCTCATCGAGTACGTGAAGCATTTTTAACAAGTCTCGAATTCTGTGTGATGGGCCCCGGCAATTGCAGGGGCTCATCACTGTGCAAAGGAAACGAACATGAAATCGATGTACCTGATCCCTGTCCTCTGTACGCTCAACCTGGTCGGAATTCTGTGTATCTTCGCGGATCAAAAAGAAGGTGACACGAAGGCTAAGACCAAGCCGATCGCCGTCACAATAGAGAGTCTGGGCTACGACCCCAAGAAGCTCGATATCCACGTCGGCGATTCCGTGGTCTGGACCAACAAGTCGCGTACGACGCACTCGGCGACATCGGACGACGATGGCAAAGCTTTCGATACCGGAGACATCAAGCCGGACAAGTCGTCCGAGCCCGAGAAGTTCGAGAAAGAAGGAGAGTTCAAATACCACTGCAACGTTCACGGAAAGGCCATGAGCGGGATCATTAGCGTGATGCCTGCTGAGAAATAGTGACGTCGCCGGGGACTATGTAGCCATGTGCGCCAAGACAATGGTTTTTTCCTCGTGATTCTCACCCGCTGGCGAGTGTGGCCACCATGTTACTGTCGTATTAGTATACCTACCTGCATAACCAATATTCTGAGGAACAAGCTATGAGCACACCCGATTTCTCCACCCTGGTCGCCCGGCACCGCAACTATTTCCGGAGTGGGGCCACCCGTTCCGTGAAATGGCGTGAAGACCAGTTGAAAGCCCTGCGGGCGATGATGACCGACCGCGCCGCGGACTTCCACGCTGCCCTGTGGACGGACCTCCGCCGCAACCGTACCGACGCCGATCTCACCGACGTGAAGTTCCTCGCCACCGAGGCCGACCACTCGCTGTCACACCTGCAACAGTGGATGAACCCACTCTCGGTCGGCACGCCCCCCATGCTGGGGCCCGCCCGCATCGAGGTGCAGTTCGACCCGCTGGGAGTGGGCCTCATCATCGGGACGTGGAACTACCCGTTGATGCTGACGTTGTCCCCGCTCATTGCGGCGATTTCCGGCGGGAACACCGCCGTCGTCAAGCCCTCCGAGGTAGCGCCGGCCACCGCCGACGTGATCGCAAGGCTCCTGCCGGAGTACCTGGATGTCAACGCGTTCTCCGTCGTCCTCGGCGCAAAGCCCGAGACCACCGCGCTCTTGGAACAGCAATGGGACCACATCTTCTTCACAGGCGGAACGGCGGTCGCCAAGGTCGTCATGACGGCCGCGGCGAAGAACCTGACGCCCGTGGTGCTCGAACTTGGTGGCAAGAGCCCGACCATCGTCCACTCCTCGGCCGATCTGCGGGTCGCGGCGCGGCGCATCACACAGGGCCGCTGGAACAATGCCGGGCAAACATGCACCGCTACGGATTACGTCCTGGTGTTCAAAGATGTTGCGAAGCAGTTCCTCGAACACCTGAAGAAAGCGGTGGTTCACTCCTATGGCGCTGACCCGCAGAAGAGCCCCGACTACGGCCGGATCGTCAACACGCGGCACTTCGACCGCCTGACCGCACTGCTCGCGAGCGGGACCCTCTACCACGGCGGGCAGCACGATCGGGAGGATAAGTTCATCGCGCCCACTGTTCTGGTGAACGTGTCGCCGGAGTCGCCGGTGATGCAGGATGAGATCTTCGGCCCGATCCTGCCGGTGCTGGAGGTGGACAACGTCGAGCAGGTGATTGACTTCATCAATGCCCGGCCCAGCCCTCTCGGCCTCTATGTCTTCGCCGAAGACCAGCACGTGGCGAGGCAGATCCTCGACTCGACAACCTCCGGAGACGCAGCCGTCAACGACTGCACCATCCAGCCACTCATCCCCGACCTGCCTTTCGGCGGCGTCGGCAACTCCGGGATGGGCAAGTACCACGGCGAGTGGGGATTCCGCGCCTACACGAACGCCCGCGGCGTCCTGTATCACGGGACCGAGATTGATCCCGACCTCCGCTACCCGCCGTACAGGAATTGTTAGTATAGTGCGTCGAACGATTGCGCGATTCAACCCAGCGCTCACGACACGCCCTGCGGTGGTGTCGGCAGATCAGGGATGGGTAAGGACCACGGCGAGTGGGGATTCCGCGCTGACGACTTTTATGGATCTCGACAAAATTATCCGTCACCGAATTCGCCAGAGGAGTGAAAGATGACCGATATCGTCATTCTCGGCGCGGGTCCAGCGGGCGTACTGGCAGCACTGCGGAGTGCTGAACTCGGCGCGAAAACAGTGCTGGTAGCCAGCGGCGAATTCGGCGGCATGGCCACTAACGACGGACCAGTTCCCGTACGAACTCTAGCACATGCTGCGCACCTCATTCGAGAGGCTCGGCAACTGAGCGAGTACGGAATCACCACGAGCGAGCCCGTCTTGGATTATTCCCGTCTCCTGGCTCGGGTGAGCGAGGTCGTCAATGACGTGCGAGTCCATTCGTCCCTGCGGCGGCAGATCGATACCCAAGGAGTGACTTTGCACGAACATGCCGGGACCGCGCGCTTCATCGATCAGCACACCATCGAGACCGAGAGAGGTTTGCGAATTCAAGGCGACAGATTCATTATTTGTACGGGTGGTATAAGTCGCCAGCTCCCAATTCCCGGATTTGAGCTGACCAGCACTCACAGTGACGCCTGGGCACTGAAGTCTGTTCCGCCTTCGATGATCGTAATCGGTTCTGGAGCGACAGGCGTGCAAGTCGCTTCGATCTTCAATTCGTTTGGAACCCACATTCAACTTTTCGAGCCCGGCCCGCGCATCGTACACACTGAGGACGAAGATGTTTCGGCGGCCCTCGCGACAGCCTTTCGCGCAGCAGGCATCGTCGTGCACGAAAATTTCGGCACGATTGAGTCGTTCGAGAAGGCTCCGAGTGGCGTGCGCATTAATTACCTGCGGGACGGCGACCGGAACAGTGTCGATGCAACGATGGCGGTTGTTGCCACAGGTTGGGTAGCGAATACCGCCCGACTGAATCTCGCTGCGGTGGGAGTTGAGCTCGACGGGCGAGGATTCGTGAATGCAGACAAATACCTGCAGACTTCCGTTCCTGATATCTTCGCGGCGGGAGACATTACCGGTCGCACAATGATTGTCCCGCAGGCGTTGCAGGACGGATTTGTCGCGGCGACGAATGCCGTGCAGGGACTGACACTGCCACTCGAAGAACACGTTAGCCCGATCGGCAGCTTCACTGACCCCGAGTATGCTCAGGTAGGGCTCACTGAAGCCAAGGCTCGTACTTCACATGATGTTGTGACCGCTCTTGTCCACTTCGACGCGACCACGCGCAGCATTATTGACGGGCGCAAGGTGGGTTTTTGCAAGCTGATCGCCGACCGCCAGACCTGTAGGATTCTCGGCTGCCACGTCATTGGTGAGCGGGCCGTGGAGATTACACAAGTGGCGGCAATGGCCATTGCCGCCGGGATGCGAGTGGATGAATTGGCTCAGATTCCGCTGTCGTTTCCGACTTATGCCGGGATTCTGCCGGTCGTGGCGGCAAGCGCGGCACGTCAACTCAATCTGACTTTGAACTGGCAAACGCACCAGGTCGAAGGCAACTGGCGTTAGGCACCTGTCTCGGCGAGTCGTCGCTCGCTTTGCTTTCAAAGTTGAGTACGCAGTTGCAGAAACTGGTCTCGATCGTAATTTTCGAAATGTCAGGTCTCGGCAGAAGTCACCGGAGACTCTGCAAGGGCTGCGCGTTGTCGCAAGGTTTCGATCGACAATCCATCGACCTGCTGGATGATTTTGAGCGCGACTACATCTAAGTGTTCGACCAGTGAACGGCACTCGTCAACTCCGTAGCAGGCCGCATCATCTTCGAGGCTAGACGCCCTATCACCTGCCTCTGAGGAAAATACCGTGACCATTTCACATGACACATGCGCGGCTTCGCGCAACCGAAGCGCGTCATGATCGCTCATCGCGTCTGGAACTGAAGTGAGGCAGCCCGGCAGGCGAACTCGAAATGTCTGGCAGAGTTTGCTCAGGATAAGGTCGTCACCGCCGCAGGCCGCCAGTAATACGCATACATCAATGAGGTGTGGCTTCTCAACTGCGATCGGATTAGCACGTATCACCGAAACTGGTGGTTTGACAGACGATCCGGTCGATCACATCCCACAAAGCGGCAGCCTGAATTGGATTGGACAGGAATTCATCCATCCCGGCCGCCAGACATTTGGTCACGATCCTCATTTCGTGCGCCGGCCGTCAACGCGATAGCGGTTTGTGGTCTATTCCGAACTTCATAAGGACCACATCGTGGGCGACGATGGCGAGTGAGAGGAATAAACAGCATGCTCCCTTCACTGATCGACTGGTCGCTGCCCAACCGCGAGCTGTGATGTCACTCCACGGGCGGCGGAGTCCGCTGATAGCTAAAAAATGGGGCTCTACGGCAGAATCTGTGGTGAATATTAATCTGTACTGACGGTCTGCGGGAATCACGACGTATTGAAGGCAAAAAGAAGTGCATCCTGGAGAGTGATTGGGAAAGATGGAGTTATCTGACGACTTCATCAACCGAACCGAAGCTTTCCAGGATGCGACTACAAACGATCCTCAATCGGGTGGAAAAACACAAGTCTTTTATCTATGGGTCAGCTCGTTTTTGCGAAGATGTCGAAGGCGAGTCCTCGCTGGAGGTCACGGTGCGGCCGCGCAAGGGGTCTCGACCGGTCTGTGCGGGGTGCGGGCGTCGGTGTCGGACGTACGATCATCAGCCGGAAGCTCGGCGGTTTGAGTTTGTGCCGCTGTGGGGCATTGTGGTCTATCTGGTTTACCGGATGCGTCGGGTGAACTGTTCGAAGTGTGGCGTGAAGGTGGAACGGGTGCCTTGGTGCGATGGGAAAAATCAGTTGACGACGACCTACCGCTGGTATCTGGCGCGGTGGGCCAAGCGTCTGAGCTGGAGCGAGGTGGCCACGGTCTTTCAGACGAGTTGGGACAGTGTCTGCCGCTCTGTCGAACATGCTGTGGAGTGGGGTTTGAAGCATCGGAAGTTGTCTGGAGTCGTGGCGGTCGGCATTGATGAAATCGCCTGGCATAAAGGCCACAAATACCTGACCCTGGTGTACGACATTAGCGGAGGTGTCAAGCGTCTTCTGGCCGTGGCAGAGAACCGCACGGAAAGCAGTTTGAGGGAATGCCTGTCGTCGCTGGGAGATCAGACGTGTGCCGGTATTTGTTTTGTGTGCAGCGACATGTGGAAGCCCTACTTGAATGTCATTGGAACGCTTCTGGGACGCGCAGTACATGTTCTGGACCGGTTTCATGTGATGCAGAAGTTCGGGAAGGCCTTGGATGACATCCGTGCCGAGGAACAGAAGCAATTGAAACGCGACGGCTACGAACCTGTCTTGAAGAAGTCACGGTGGTGTCTGTTAAAACGTCCCGAGAATCTGACGGCCCAGCAAACAGTGCGGTTGTCAGAGTTGCTCAGGTATAACCTGAAGAGTGTTCGAGGTTATTTGTTACGGGAAGACTTTCAGCGATTCTGGAACTACGTCAGTCCGACCTGGGCCGGCAAGTTCCTGGATGAGTGGACCACACGGGTGATGAAATCAAAGCTGGAACCTCTAAAGAAGGTGACGCTGACTTTGAGGTCTCATCGCGAGCTCATCTTGAACTGGTTCCAGGCCCGGGGCCAGATCTCTGCGGGGGCCGTCGAGGGTCTGAATAACAAAGTGAAACTGGTTACCAGAAGAAGCTATGGCTTTCGCACCGCAAACGTCGCGAAACTCGCGCTATTACACAACCTTGGGCACCTTCCTGAGCCCAAATCAACCCACACATTTTGCTGACGAACCAAAAATGGAAACTGCCCCTGCGATTGCGCTACAGTCTGGATCGGCCCCGCCCGCGTCTGCTCCGGTGCAGATGACGGGCGGAGCCGAAATCCAGAATGACTTGTCAGGTCACATCCTGGCGGAAAGGAGATTTACGGCAGCGGAGAAGATCATCATGATGTCGAGTGATATGGCCGGCAAAGGCGCACGGAAAGCTAGCCCACGTCGCCGATGCTTTGCCTCTCGTTATCGCATGTGCTGGTACGGTTTGCGCACATACTCGCATCAGGCGACACAGAGCTTTGCATGGTCTCACTGACGCGGCGAGCGAGGAGGACCAGCATGCGGTGCAATAAAGAATCGGATTCGATTGGAAACGAAATGGTTGGCTTTGATTGAGTCATTTGGCTCCTTTGCAATCAGCGCATGAAAAAAGACCTTGAGCTGAGAGCTCAAGGCCTTAGGTGATCTCGCGATGGATATGGTGAACTTACACCAATTCGGGCCGGACATACCCTTCTAAAGGCTCAAACCGAAAATGGTTTGCTTTGTGTCGGCGTAGTTTCGGGTAATCATCGGGCGGTTCTGGCAAGAACACATAAGGACTCGTGAGACCTAGTTCTTGCATTTTGCGGTGAAGTGCCAACGCTCGCTAAAATGCTGGCTGCGTCGGCTGCTCGTCAATGAGCCGGCACGCGTCACGCTGTTTGTGCCGCGCTGCGGAGAGTTCCACCGCCTGGGACCGAATGCGTTCCCGTTGCGGAGGCTCAAAAATATCCAAGGTGACGGTCGACGACAGGATCGACTGTAGACCATCGACAAGTCTGGCGTCAGGACAGATTCCTGTCAGGTCCAGGCGCGCCTGGATACGCGGGGCAGGGTGGCCACCATCGCAGAGGCGAACAAGATACACGTGAAATTCAGGTACGAGCTCCCGCATGAGTAGCCCGAATTCGGTGGACGTTGTCAGTAAACCTCGGAAAGCATCCTCCATCACCGTCCGTAATGCCTGGGGCGATTGGGGCAGTTCGAGTTGATGTTGGGCAGAGGCTTCTAACCGATAACGTGCTCCTTTCAGTATCGTCGTGCGCCGGCCCACTTCGGCTATTCGCTCGTCGAACATGTCCTGCGGTCCATATTTAGCGATCGCAGCCATGACGTTCTTCCGCTCGCGTTCCAGAGCCACTTCTTCGCGTTGCAGCTTTGATAATTCGGAATCCACAAAACGAGACTTGTTGGCATCAGCGACCAAATCGCGAAATTGAGCTTCCAATCCTTGAAGTGCATTCAGGCGATCGAAAATGGCGGAAGTCAGTCGGTCCACAAAGAGGGGGCCATTGAACCCCACCGAGTTCCAGCATTTCCATTCACGACTGCGGGCACACATCAAGTGGTCCTTCAGCCCGTTTCCACCCCAGACGAAGTGGCTGCCGCAGTACCAGCAGGTTCCGAATTGTCCGGGAAACCGCGTCTGTTTGCGCGGGATACGGTAACGCGGGTCTTCGCGATTCCCGCGCGCCCGGGAGTGTCGGGCATTCTTGTCATTCATCACCGCCAGGATCGGATCAATGTCTTCCGCGTCAAAATAAGCCAGATGGGGGCAGTCAATATGAACCGGCCCCCTAGGGTTAGGAATCGAGATACGACGCCCCGTTTCGTGGTGCTTGTCTGACTTCCGCGTTCCCCGTTGCGGCATTCCCTTAAGGATGGGGTTGTGGAACAGCAACTTGATCGAAGAGCCCATCCACTCGTCCTTCCGACGCGAAGTGCCCCCATTGGCCCCTTGAGAGTTAAAGAACCGCGCTACCACCGAGTAATTCTGGGACTTCCGTAACAGTTCCTTTCCTTCTCTCAGAATGCAGTCGACTTCGGGGCGGGGATCCTTTTGTGCGTCGAAATAAGTCTTGCCGCCTTCCGGAAGAATGTAGCCAAATGGCAGATCAGCTCGGGCTGCCCCATTCCTCCGAAAACGAGTCATCAGTTTGCCTTTGAGGCGCTTTGAGACGCGAACATTGTGGCTTACATGCTCTTTGCAGGCTTCAAGCACGTCCTGCTCCCAATCGGGATCATTCGTGTCGATGCCATCATCCGGAGCCAGAATCCGCGTCCCATGGTCAACCGCGATTCCACAAAGCCTGGATGCCTCTGACCCTCGGACGAGTCTGCCAAGATCCTCAAAAATTCCCAGATCAAAAGTTCCGGACCGAAATTCGGACTCGAACTTAGTAAGTTCTGGGCGGTCCAGCCGTTCCCCCTTGCCTTTGGTAGAAATAATGACGTATTCGACCTCACCGTCGTACATGTCACCGACCACGGCTTTACCATGGTCAGCCTGATCTTCGAGGCTGACTTCTTTCTGATTGGCACAGCCACTGATGCGAGTTCCGATAAGCACCCGAAGTTTGATGCCATTGCGTGGAACCAACCGATCTTGGAAATACATTTTCGTCTCCATTCGGAGACAACTCGCCCAAAAACGGAATGGCACAGTGTGCCATTCCGCGTGACTGCAGGTGAGAATCCGTGACTACCAATGACAACTGCTGACCATCCACAACTTATTATGCCGCTAGGCACTTGGAACGTAAGTGTCAGTGGAGAAAAGAGTTGCGTAATACTCCGTGGAGTGTCCCCCCCTCTCCGCTTATCTGATTGCCCCTGCGCCATAAGTCCTTGGCTCAGGGGCATTTGCATTCTTTGGGTATTGTTCGGGATTTCCAGTTTGCGGCGTCATTGCGACGATTCGTGCTGAGGAATTCTTTGAGAGCTTCCGAAGTGAGTCGCGCATCTTTGGAAGCACTTCTCGGGGTTGGAGGCGAAGTGGTGGCGGTCGTCACTACGAGCCGGTCGATCGATGTGGCAAAGAGTCCAATCAGTCTGACCGCTGCCTAACTTACCAAATGCTCGTATCAGGTCCGCTGACGCGACGAGTCCCCCCGATCGATTCGAAGTCACACGCCTATAATTGAGCCGTTGGGCCTGATCCATTGCCGTGTGTCCGCTGCTTGTGATGCTCCATGATTCCTTTTTCTGTCCTCGATCTTTCCCCGATTGCTGAGGGCAGCGATGCCGCACAGTCGTTTCGCAATACGCTCGATCTGGCTCGGCATGCCGAGCATTGAGGCTACCGGCGATACTGGCTGGCGGAACATCATGGGATGCCCGGGATCGCGAGTGCCGCGACGTCGGTCTTGATTGGCTATGTCGCCGGCGGGACGCAGACCATTCGCGTCGGAGCCGGTGGCATCATGTTGCCGAATCACTCGCCGCTGGTGATCGCCGAACAGTTCGGAACTCTCGAGTCGCTCTACCCCGGCCGCATTGATCTGGGGCTCGGACGTGCTCCGGGATCTGATGAGGCGACCGCACGCGCGTTACGCCGCAATCTCGAGTCGAGTGCTCGCGAATTTCCGCAGGATGTCCTCGAACTGCTGAATTATTTTTCAACCGATCCCAGCCAACCGCTGCAAGCAGTGCCGGCAGCCGGATTGGATGTCCCGATCTGGATCCTGGGCTCGAGCTTATTCGGGGCCCAACTGGCAGCGGCGTTAGGGCTGCCTTACGCATTCGCCTCGCACTTCGCACCGGCCGAGATGATGCAGGCAATCGAAATCTATCGCTCGACCTTCCGGCCGTCCCCCCGTCTGGCGAAACCACACGTGATGCTGGGTTTCAATGTGTTTGCCGCTGACAGTGATGAGGAAGCGCAACTGCTGGCGAGCTCGATGCAGCAGGCGTTCGTCAACCTGCGGACGGGCCATCCCACTCGGCTACCGCCACCAGTACCAGGATATCTAGAAAAGCTCAACCCGGCGGGCCGGAGCATGCTCAATCAAGTCTTATCCTGTTCTGCAATCGGCTCGCCGCGGACGGTGTTTCAGGCGTTGGAGACATTCATTGCCCGCACCAAACCCGACGAACTGATGATTACATCGCAGATCTTTGCTCATGAGGCACGACTGCGATCATTCGAGATCACCGCAGACTTTTTCAAGC
>JAQGHS010000045.1 GCA_028291605.1 Planctomycetaceae bacterium
TGCCCCCTTTTTGTTTCGAAATACAGCGTCAAAGCGTTCGCTGTCAATTTCAGCTCCCGCAAGAATTGTAGCCGTCGCGATGCTCGCTGCTCCTGACTTCCAGGCCCCCCAAAGGATCTCCACGCAACGGGCTTGGTTCTTTGTAAACACAAACTTTGCCCCATCCCATACCACGGTCCTAAAGTCACCAGAGTGTGCGAGACTATGTCGGCTCTTTTCAAGTGGCTCTGAGCGCTTTGGAACAGTTTCAGTATGCTGGCCCGGGTTACGATTGTTCGACGGGCTAGAAGTTTCCTCGCCGGTAGGGGAGCGTGTCTGGCGAGTTCGCCGATAAGCATCAGAACGAAACACTTTTGAATCCTCGCCCTGAAGTGCTTCCAGTAGGGCTCGGACTTTTCGAGTTTTAGAGTCGCCAGCGAAATCTGGATGATCATCGGCAACTGGGAAGATCGTTTGATCGATGTTGAGAATCGCCTTGCCGAGATTCTTCGAAGGGTTTGCCAACAGCAGTTCAAGATAGAAGCGAACGGCTCTAACGTCGCCGAGTCGAATCGAAAAGGGTGGAACCGAATCAGCAAAGGTACAGTCCCAATGCCACGGAAGATGCCTAGATCGTTTTGCACTGGTCTCAATGGCGTCGAATTGTGCAGTCAACCACCACTTGAAGTACTCAATCATCGCAGACGAGCTGCCATCCCGACGATAGCCTTGAATACATGAGTCGCTCAGATTTGCCCAATCGTTGGTTCGAAAAATGGTTCGCTGATTCAGCGCTCGTCCTATTGTCAACCATTTGTGCCAGTCGACTTCAACTCGCGGGGCGTAAGAGTCACTGCATCTTCCGCGCGCCTCCTTGAGCGAGAATTCGCGTCCATTTCGCAAGAGTTCGTTTTTCGGAAACCAATCACATGCGCGCGACCGGATGTAGGAAAAGTCGGAATAGTACTGCCACTTTCTGTAGGCAGACCAGGGATCTAATGCGACCGCTCCCGGGAAGTCCTGAGCTTGTCCAAATTCTAGCGGAGGAGAATCATAAATCCGCTCGATCCACCGCCGCAAAGGTCGTTCAACCAATCCTAATCCGGAGTCAGCCTGTTGCCTTGAAAGCGGTAAATCGTCCCAAATCGATCTAAGTCGTTCGCAAATTATGGAGAGCCTTTCCGCTCGTAGATGGTTAATTGGCTTCTTACCTGAAGTTTCGACAAAGCTATCTGTGTTCGGGAGTATGCAGTTTTGAAATTCGCCACCTTCCACCAATGGCGATGCGACCCAAAAACCGATCCGATGAATCCAACGAGCAATCTGGTTGTGCGTTTCAGCGGTACCAAATTCTCCCGCCTGGATGCGTGCGATAAGGGTTGCTGGTTTTCCCTTCGCAACAAGTGTTCGTAGCTCTTCCAATACGCGAATCGCGATCTTTAGACTGTCCTCGCCGGCGTCATCGACAATCTCATAGCGCCATTCGCCAGCCTGCATATCAATTTGATAATGCTGACTCACAATCTCGTGATGTTCAATTACGCGAGGAACTAGGACCGCACGCCCTTGCGCTATCAGGCTATGGCCTTTTTCTTCCGGTACCGTCCGCTGACCGGAACCGTCGCTCAGGTCTACGATGATATCCATATGCTTAGTTCTTCCTTTTGCGGGCCGACGGGGGCGGAGCCGTGAAAAGGAAGATTCACGACTCGACGCCCCCATCGCTTCGGAGCTTGGCTGTAGCTACTCAGACAAACTCAACCCGACAAGTTCGATTATTGCCAGTCGTGGCCTCGTTGACCACGTACAAACTGCTTTCCGCGGCGGCAGTATTTCTTGCGAAATAGTTGTCCGATTGATCGACACGGCCACCATGGGAACGACTGCTGCCAAGTGGTCTCGGGTTGGCTGCGTGCCGGTCAATTGGGATCATCTGCATTGCATGAGTTATTCAGTCTGCTTGACAGTGTCGGCTTCCATTGCCTCTAAGAATGCCGACGGCTGCGGAATGTTCCGAATCGCATTCCAGAGAGGCTTGAGCTGAGCGCTACCCAAGTAGTGTTTTGCCGTCACTTGGGATTCCCGCCGCAATGCATGGCCAAGAAGCAATTCGGCGGTCCCGGGGAAGTACTCGTGATATCGCATTGCCGCGGTTGCTCGCAGCGAGTGGAAAGTAAATGGCATTCCCTCTGGATCCGATACCTTCGCCGCAGACTGGATCCGATGCCATTCTCGATAGAGTTGCTTGTTTGTCTGAGATGGCGAAAAGATGAACTCGCGACCCTCAGGATTCAGCTTTCGAAGATGCCATGTCACAGTCGGATTTAAGACTAGAATTTGCCTTTTCCCCGTCTTTTTGGCCTTAAAGATAACGGTCTCTTTTTCGAAGGAAACTGCGTTGGTCCGCATGTTGTACCAGTCACTTCGCCGCTGGCCGTAATTCACCATTATGACTATCGCGCATCTCCACCAGTCGCACGGTTCACAGCCGGTCCGCGACTTTCGGGGCCATTCTGTTATTTGGGAATTGATATAGAGCCGACTGATCTGTTCGTCATCCAGGTGGACGGGATTGGGAGTCTCCTGCTTGAGATTGTCCAGCCAGGGAATTTCCTGGTAGAACGCCAACGCTGCCCTCGAAC
>JAQGHS010000054.1 GCA_028291605.1 Planctomycetaceae bacterium
TCGGCTGCCCATCGAAGCTGACCGTTCCGGTGACTCGGTCGCGTCGCAATGGATCGTCTCCTCCACATCCACTGACGAAAATCGCCACGGCCAGGAGCACAACTCGACACAGAACAGAGCGCATAGCAAAACTCGACTTACGGAAAAAGAGGTTATCTCAACCAACAGGGAATAGCTGGCAACCATGATCGCAAGTGGTCAGCCAGCGTTAGAAAAGTAGAGCCGCCCAATGGCGCCCGCTTTGCGTGTTCGACAAATCAGCCGCTGGGCGCTAGCCCACGGTTCGGGCCACAAGCGACTCCAATTTTCAGCCGAACCGGACATGAGCGCGGGCCGGCCGATTCTCCAATTAGAATTCGCCAATCACCTCGCCCAAGCCACGAGTTCCCAATGCTTGGAAGGTCACCGAGCTGATGTTGTCGGAAATAAACCGGACACCACCGTCGCCAAGCAACACGTGCGCTCCGCCCACGTGCATACTGCGTACGTACATGACATTCTGGCCGCTCGTGGCACAGGGGGCACGCAGGTTAATGGTGCCATCGCAATTGCCGGTTTCAGTGCGATCACCTACTGAGGGATTGGGAGGCAGAGTTGTCGTGACCAGTGTATTGCCGTCATAGGTGTTGTAATAGCGACCTCGGATGTCGTGCTTCGTCGCATCTTTCACGATCAGGATCTCGCCCGCCATCACGGTATTCGACGTTCCATCCGTGACATCGCGAATCCGTGTCGAGGACAACCCGTAAAACATCCCGTTGGAAGCACCGCCGCCCCCTGTCGTACCAAAGATCGTAGACCCCGAGCACAGCACATAGTTCCCGCTAAATCCTTGTTGGGGGAGGCTGGTATAGGTGGCATTTTTGGGCCCGGAGGGATCAGAAGGACAAACCAGGGACGGAACGACCGTGGAGATCGCCGAGCCCCAAGTCGTGCAATCGCTCGTTCCAGCCATGCCGGGGGTCAACAAGTTGTACAGCGGAGCTTGATCGATATAGGGCAGGATGCGCTGCATCCAGCTCGAACGATTGGTCCCCTTGCCGCTGATGTCCTGGGCAATCAACTGGAATTGGCCTGGGGGCATGACCAGGAAGGTGTCATGGTAGTTGTGCAGGGCCAGTCCAAGCTGTTTGAGATTGTTCTTACATTGCGAACGCCGCGCCGATTCACGGGCCTGCTGCACCGCCGGCAACAGCAGGGCAATCAGGACCGCAATGATGGCAATCACCACCAGCAACTCAATTAGCGTGAACCCTTTGTGGTCTGACTTGAACCGCATCCGAATCTCCGTGAGTCTACTGGAATACATTAACTATTAAACAAACTGCAAATCGACAAACGACGAACTGGGCATTGTCGACACAACGTCTTACATATGTCAAGCGGTAGATATCTTTATCATGGGGGCTCGTGTGCCAATTACGGCCTGTTCCGCGCTTTGCCTGACGCGTCGCGGCCAAGTAGACTGCAGTGGCTCGCTCCGGTCGGTTCCAACGGCATATTCAGTCAGGCCTACGTGCGTTATGACGTCAGCGACTTCCGCGTCCTCGGAGATCCCTCAAGAGCCGAGCAGGCTCACGAGTGTCCCGACTGACTCGAGGTCGCAGCGCTTCCGGTATAGACTGATCGCCGCGGTTAGCCTGGTCTTGCTGGCCGGCGTCGTCGCGGGTGGATGGTATCTTTATCGCGCCTCCGCCCTGCGAGCGATCCCCTCGCAGATCATGGCCGCTGAAAGATTGCTGGGTGCCGGCAAGTTCGTCGAGGCCCGCAAGAAACTCAAGCCGGTATTCTGGTGGCGACCTCGGCAGATGGAGGCCCGCTCGATTCAAGGACGTTGTTTACTCGGCGAAGACAATGTCGATGATGCGGCCCCCATCCTGTTATCCATCCCCGAAGACTCGCCTGTCCACAAAAAGGGGGCGCAGGCGCTGATCATGGCCTATCTGCAGCGCGGCGAGGTGGACCACGCCGAGACGGCGATGCGGCGTTTTCTGGACCGCTACCCCGTCGAAGATACGATTCGCTACGAACTGCGGTGGCTGTACTACAACCAGTTTCGGACTCGTGACGTCGTCGCCTTGCTGGAAGAGAAATTGCAGCTCGCCGAAGCGGGAACCACGACGCTACCAACGCTCGCGGATTTGCTCGACTGCGAATACCGCCAGCTGGTACCGTTTGAAGGTGTCAAATATCTGGAGGTGATCAATACCACGCTGCCACGTCAGGGACTGATCAACCTGGCGTTGGGCTATGCGCACTGGCAAATGGGGGACGCACTACGAGCCCGAGGTCCGTTCCATTTGGCTCTGGCCGTACTTCCAGACCATCCCCACGTCCGTTGTGTGGTCTCCGCATTCTTAATTGAGCAGGGTCAGTTTGAGAACGCGAAGGCGGTCCTGACCCGACTTCCGATTCCAGAAACCGATGACCGCTATTGGGCACTCCAAAGTCAGCTGGCAGAACATGCGAAGGACGTTAGTCTCGCCCTGAAGTATCTCGACCGCGCCATTGAATTGCGCGGACAGGACCTGCGATGCGCCGCGCGGCGGGTCAATCTGCTGCGTGAGTTGGGCCGGGACAAAACCGAAGTTGCCCAGGCGGTCAAACTGGCCCACGAACTCTTGAAAGCGGATCGCGAACTGGCCGATCTGGTGGCAGCCGGGGCGCACCATCAAGCGACCAGGGCCGACGCCGAGCGGATCGCCACACTGTGCGAACAACTGGGAAAAAGGGTGCAGGCGAAGTACTGGCGGTTGATCCGTGAGTCCCTGCCTGCCAACAGGGAACCCGCACGATGATCTGGCAATTACGAAGCACCATGCGATTTCACTGCGGGTTGATCGTCGCCTTGTTGACGTTGTCGGGATGTGAAAAGGTCCCTGGTCCAGTGCCACCGACTCCCGCCACTGTGACGCCCGACCAACCCGATTCCGAAATTGCCGCCGCGGTGACCCAACCGGCCGCGGCGGAAGAGAATCCCCGGCACCTCATCCGATTCTCTTCGATGACGGCCGATTCAGGCGTGGCATTTATCTACTACGGCGCCCCGACTCCCGAATGCTACATGACCGAACAAAACGGTGGCGGGACCGCCTTGTTCGACTACGACGGGGACGGAATTCTCGACCTCTTTTTCAGCAACGGATCTCATTTTTTGAAGCCGGCCGCAGACGTCGGTGCGTCGCAGCAGATCTATCGAGCCCAAGGCGAGTTTCACTATTTCGATGCGACCGCGGCGGCCCGGCTGACGGCGTTTGGCTTCGGAATGGGAGCCGCTGCCGCTGACTTTGACAACGACGGTTTCGTTGATCTCTTCGTGGCAGGTTATGGACAGAATCGGCTCTGGCATAACTGCGGAGACGGAACCTTTGAAGAGGCCCCCTTGCCACCGCTGCGAACATCCCGGACCTGGGGCACCAGTGCCGCGTTTGCCGATTTGAATGCCGACGGATTGCTCGATCTGTACGTCGTCAATTATGTCGACTGGAGTCCTGACGATCCCCCGTGTTTCCTGGAAGATCAAGGGAAACCGATCAAGATTTCTTGTAGTCCCGTGGGCCGGCCAGGGCAAGCCGATGCGTTGTATCAGAATCTCGGTGATGGCCGGTTTGAAGATGTCGCGCAACAGGCAGGAGTTGTGATTGGATCGGACGCCAAGGGATTGGCGGTGGCGATTGCGGACCTCGATACTGACGGTCTGCTGGATGTGTACGTGGCCAATGATACGACGCGCAACTTCTTATTCCGCAACCTGGGAACGATGCAGTTCCAGGAAGAAGGGGTGTTGCGCGGGGTGGCCTTTTCTGAAGATCGGATCGCCGGAGCCAGCATGGGAATCGCTTGTGGCGACTACAATCGCGATGGGCGGCTCGATCTGTTTGTCACGAATTTTCTCAATCAAGTCACCGACGCGTTTGAGAACCTCGGCGAGGCAGGATTTCTTCCGGTCAATGGCCCCCGGGGACTGGATACCGTTTCGCGGAGTGGAATGGGATTCGGCATCGTGCTCACTGACTTCGATCTCGATGGCTGGCCGGAATTGTTCGTCACCAATGGGCACATCTGGGATCTGACTTCGCTCGGTCTGCAATACGAGTTTCAGATGCGGTCTCACTTCTTTGCCAATCGCCAGGGCAAACGTTTCGAACGCATTTATCCGGGAGACTATTTTCAGAAGCCATGGCTCGGCCGATCGGCTGCCACCGGGGACCTCGACAACGACGGCGACACCGACCTCGTCATCGGACACCTGCAGCAGCCACCTGCCATTCTGCGGAACGATACCGAGCCGTACGGCGGAAGCTTGCGGTTGAAGTTTATCGGAGTCCAATCCGCCCGCCAGCCGTTGGGTTGCCGCGTGGAAGTCGATTTGGACGAGGGCCCCGCCTACGTGACGACCGTGCCCTCAGGCGGAAGCTTTCAAGCCTCATCTGACGACACTGTCATCGTCGCGGCGGGTGCCGCCAAGTCAGTCAAACAGGTCCGTATCGTCTGGCCCAATGGGCAGATTGAACGCTGGGAGAATTTGCCGGCCGGTACCTTGCATCAATTGCGGGAAGGAACCGGCGAAAGGTAATTGAGCGAGTCACGAAGTTTCCATATCCGTAATGCACTCCTTAACCCTCCGCCACCGGGCTTGTCCCGGTGGTTCCCGCGCTTCTGCACTACCCCCGACTTCCCGCCGAATGGAGTGCAAAAGCGCGGGAACCACCCCCACAAGGGGGGTGACGTTTCGGCGAGGGAGCCATCAGTTGCCACGGAATCGATCACGATGACTGGCGACGAAGCACTCACCTGTTCAAGAACTGATCGACAATATCCGATCCGTATGGAAGATCTGAACCGATTACCGAGCTTTCCTTGAGAATCCGCCCTAATTGACCCTCACAATAGATTTTATGTCTTCATTTCTGACAACTGACACTTTAGGAATTCCGAGCTGAATTCGACTTTTCTCCTTGACGATTAAATTTGACCAGTGGTACTCTAAACGCCAGTTCGACTTTCGTGACAAGAATTGGTCCGAGAATTGCGGCAGTTCGCATTGAGTTTGCCGCGAGAGTCCGCTGACGAGACCATCCAGCCGATAACGCCTGCCCAAAGCGCCCCAGTGTGGTAAGCGTTACAGTAACTGCCAGTTGACCCCACGGTTAACCCTCCGTAAAACCGTCCGACGCCCCGGTAAAGTGATAACCGTTGCAGACAATCAGACAACTCACATAAACAATTGCCTTGCTGAGTCATGGGTTTGGGGATACCCTACCGTGACGCAACTTCGCTGAGTTGTGCAAGCCCTACAAGTTGACGCCCTTATAAGTTCACAACCGCGTTTAGTTAGATTGAAAAATCCCTCACACAGCCAGAATTCCCTTTTGGAGTCTTTCACGATGACAGAGCAAGCGAGCAGCTGGGGTAGTTGCGACCCCGCACACTTTCGGCGGATGAATCGACGTGGATTCTTGACCGTTGGCGCCGTGGGTGGTGCTTCTGCGTTGACGTTGTCGGATATGTTCCGGATGCAGGAAGCTCGGGCCGAGTTGAAGAAGTACGAAAAGATGCCGGCGACTGCCAAGTCGCTGATCCACATCTATCTGCCCGGTGGTATGGCTCATCAAGAGTCGTTCGACCCGCATCCGTTCGCCCCGATTGAATATCGTGGTGAAATGGGAACCGTTCAGACCAAGATTCCCGGTGCACTGTTCGGCGAAACGCTGCAGCAGACAGCACAGGTTGCTGACAAGTTGTGCGTCATCCGCTCGATGACCCACGGCGAAGCGGCCCACGAACGTGGTACGCACAACATGTTCACGGGCTATCGTCCCAGCCCGGCCCTGCAGTTCCCGAGCATCGGCTCGGTCATCAGCCACGAGTACGGCCCCCGCAATAACCTGCCGCCGTATGTTTGCGTTCCCGGCCAGCCGAACGAATTCGCCGGTACCGGTTACCTCAGCTCATCGTTCGCTCCGTTTAGCCTGGGTTCCGACCCGGCTCAGGGTGGCTTCAAGGTCCGTGACCTGAACCTGCCGGGTGGAATCGATGATTCTCGCTTCACCACTCGCCGCAATGTGTTGGCTGCCGTCAATGACTACTTCCAGAAGAAGGAAAAGTCGGACGAACTGGCCGCGATGGACACGTTCTACGATCGCGCTTACAGCCTGATCAGCTCGCCGGCAGCTCGCGAAGCTTTCAACATTGATGCCGAACCGGCCGCCGTTCGTGACGAATACGGTCGCGGAACTGCCGGTGCCCGCATGTTGCTGGCTCGCCGCCTGGTCGGTGCTGGCGTCCGCCTGGTCAACCTGACCTACGGTGGCTGGGATATGCACAGCGGTATCGTCGGTGGCTTCAAGGGTCAGATGCCCGAGTTCGACAAGGCCTATGCGACCTTGATTCGCGACTTGGAACGGACCGGCCTGTTGAAGGACACGATGGTCATGATCTCGTCCGAATTCGGACGTACTCCGAAGATCAACAATACTGCCGGCCGCGACCACTGGCCCAAGGTGTTCAGCGTGGTACTCGCCGGTGGCGGGATCAAGCCGGGCGTGATTTACGGCTCGTCGAACTCGATCGCTTCGGAACCCGAAGAAAACGCGATCGGTGTCGAAGACCTGTTCACGACCGTCTACCATTGCATGGGAATCGTGGCCGATCAGGAACTGATGGCTCCGGGCGACCGTCCTATTGAAATCTGCGACGGCGGAACTGTTCGCAAGGAACTCCTCGCCTAGTTCGTCTTAACTATCGATGAACGCCGAGGTGGGAGGACTTCCTGCCTCGGCGGTTTTTATAGGTGTATAGCCTGACTCTCCAGAGTCGGGCGAATTTGCGGTAAGAGTCGCCCGACTCTGGAGAGTCAGGCTACAAGGGCCAGCAG
>JAQGHS010000058.1 GCA_028291605.1 Planctomycetaceae bacterium
ATCACCAACCCGATCATCCACTGGCGAATTTTCAAATGGGAATCGGCATTGCCAACGGCCGCGCGGTGGCCGGGAAAATCGGGACCAATGAACTCGTCAAAGTCACCGTGTTCGGGCCGGCGGTCAATCTCGCCAGTCGCCTCGAAGGGATGACTCGCCAACTGCGAGTCCCCATCTTGCTGGATGAAATCGTGTCTGAGATGGTGCGCGACAAATTGTCGCGAGAAGAAGGCCGCGTCCGACACCTGGCCCGCGTCCTTCCTTTTGGCATGGAAACGCCGCTGCTGGTCAGTGAGCTGGTGCCCCCCGTGCATATCGATCCGGCTCTCTCCGACAGCCAACTGGCGTCCTATGAGACGGCGGTGGAACACTTCATCGCCGGCCGCTGGGAATCCGCCCACGAGGCCCTGCACCAACTGCCCGCAAGCGATAAAGCTCAGGATTTCCTGGCCGTGCTGATCGCCCAGCACAACCGTCGACCACCCCCGGGATGGGATGGGATAGTGCGATTGCCAAGCAAGTAAAGTGTAGTTCGGGCACTCTTGCCCGTCTGTATTGACGCTTAGAACTCAGAGACGGGCAAGAGTGCCCGTCCTACGGCGCATAGACGCGCGCGCCCAACCCGCGATCCTCTGCGCTGCCCTCGTGCGCCGGGTTCCGCTATCATGCGAAACCGTATCCCGACTCTCCCCGTCGGGTATTCCATAGTTAAAAAAAGCACTCCCGACTCAGAGCGTCGGGCTACGGAACACATCCATGAGCACCGCTCCCCCGCAGGCCGCGCGTTCATCCGTTCAAACGTTCCTGGATGCTGTCGAATGGGCGGGAAATCGATTGCCCGATCCGGCACTGTTGTTCGTCTGGGCGTTGGTGATTACCTGGGGCGCTTCGTGGTATCTGTCGACCATCGAATTCACGGAGATTGACCCGCGGACAATGGCGGTCGACAAGCAGGGCAAGCCGGGCATCCCCAAGCCGATTCAGGTGGTGAATCAACTGGAAGGCAAGGCACTGACCTCGTTTCTCACCAAGATTGTCAGGACGTTCGTCGAATTTCCGCCGCTCGGTGTCGTGCTCGTGGCACTGTTGGGAGTGGGGGTGGCAGAACACACGGGGCTGATTAATGCCCTGATCAAATCGCTGCTGAGCATCACGCCGCGGGCATTGCTGACCCCCATGTTGCTGTTTGTGGCGATCCTCAGCCATTCCGCCGGCGACACGGGTTATGTGCTGGTCATTCCCCTGGGAGCCATCATTTTTGCCACCGCGGGCCGCCATCCTTTACTGGGGATCGTCGCGGCCTTTGCGGGCGTGTCCGGCGGTTTCAGCGCGAGTATCCTCCCTTCTTCACTGGATCCGCTGCTGCAGGGGTTCACACAATCTGCCGCTCAGATCATTGATCCCAAGCTCGAAGTCAACCCGTTATGCAACTACTATTTCACCAGTGCCTCGGCACTGATGGTGATCCTGGTCGGCTGGTGGATTACGGATTACATCGTGGAACCGCGCCTGTCCGGAGTCGAACTCGACGGAGAAGCCGCGAACCAACCGCGACTCGAACCGCTGACCTCTGCAGAACGGCTGGGGCTGATCGGCGCATTGATCTCATTGCTGATTGCCGGTGGCCTGCTGGTCGCTTCCGCCTGGTCGCGGACGTCCCCCCTGAGAGACGAGACGCATCACTTTCTATTCAATCATGATTCGCCGCTGATGCAGGCGATCGTGCCCCTGATCTTCTTGTTTTTCCTGATTCCCGGTGTGGTGTATGGCTACCTGTCGGGAACGGTCAAAACGCACCGCGACATCGTCGCCGGCATGATCAAGTCGATCGGCGCGATGAACTACTACCTGGTGCTGGCCTTCTTCGCCGCCCAATTCACAGCCGCCTTTAAGGATTCCAACGTCGGCGTACTATTGGCTGTGAAGGGGGCCGACGGATTACAGGCTCTGCAATTACCGCCGCAGGTCACCATCATCGGCATCATTTTGATCAGCGCCCTGCTGGACCTGGTCGTCGGATCGGCATCGGCGAAATGGGCCTTGCTCGGACCGATCTTCGTGCCCATGTTGATGCGGGTCGGGATCTCGCCGGAACTCACGCAAGCCGCTTACCGCGTCGGTGATTCGTGCATGAACATTGTCACGCCGCTGATGCCATACTTCCCGCTGGTGGTGGTCTATTGCCAGCGGTACGTCAAGAAGACGGGCATCGGCACCTTGATTTCGCTGATGCTGCCCTATTCGCTGACATTTATGGTCGCGTGGATTGGGCTGCTACTGACCTTCTGGACGTGCGGATGGCCGTTGGGAATCAATGGCGGGTATACGTATCCGGGGGGCAATTGAGCGAGTCAAGGTATCGTGGGACGGGTCTCCAAGCCCGTCCGTCCCCTGCCTTTCTTCGTGTCCTTTGTGACCTTCTGTTCCAATTCTTGTTTTGAACAGAAGATCACAAAGGACACGAAGAATCCAAAGTCTGGTTTCACTCTATTCGGATGTTCGTGATCTCAATGTAAATGGACGGACGGGCCTGGAGACCCGTCCCAGGATTCGCAATTCGCTACTTCAAATCGGACGGCGGGGGCAACTCGATATACCCCAAACCTGGCGGGTGCGGAGCCCGGCGTTCGGTGCGGACGGGGCGAGCTCGTTCGGGTTCGCCGCGATATCCGGTGCGATGCGAAACGCCTTGAACTGGCGGAGTCAGGGTCGGAGAATCAAGATCAAATACCTGGGGTTCGTTGGGACGCTCCGCATCATCGGCGGTAAAGAGGGGCGCCTCGTCGGGCGACACTTCCACAGGGGGCGGCGACCCTTTTCGGCCACGATAAACCGTATCGGGCCGATGCCAACTGGCACAACTCGATAACAGCAGCGCCAAGCCGACGCATAACAACTGGCAAACTCGCATCGGCAACTCCCTGATCCCGATCTCTGCGCAGCCGCCGACTCAATCAATGAATGAGGAATGACATCTGGCAGTGAGACCGGCATCGAATCTGGTAGGGGAACACAGGTTCGAAGCAACTCCCTCGCAAGCGACGCCCAAGACTCCGTCTCGAAGGCGAAAATTCAACGTTGATCTCATCCACGCAGGGCGGACAAGACCATTCAGCCGCGCCACGACCTATTCATCATCGAGTCCCAGTCGATACTGCAACTGCTGGAACCGGCGTTGAAACTCGTCACTCGATGAGTGAACGTGTTCGGCTTCGGTGATAAATTTGAGATCTTCATGACACCGCAAACCGGCGTCTTCCAGGATGGCTTCAAACTCGGAAAGATCCTGGCCGTACATGATGATCATCTTGTGCTCATCGAACTGCACTTCCAGGGGAATATTCGGGTTCAACACCGCGATTCCCGTGCAACCATCGTCGAGGAGCATGTCTTCAAAATCGTAGAGCGTGCTCTTTAGAACGGGCAGGTCGATGTGCTCTCGATAGAGGTCTTCGTGCCCCTTCTTATCTGTTTCGTGACTGGTTTCCAAAACCACGTCGACTTCAAATCCCAGTGGTTCGAGCAAATCGAGGAACAAGTCGAAGACGAGTTCTTTCGAAGCGGAAGCCATGAGGACAGGAATACGGACGCCGGTTTCGGAGTCACGGTAAGCGTCATGGCGGAAGCCAGCTTTGGGCACCACTTGCAGGTCGAATGAAGGGCGGATCGCATCGGTCAGTGTGAAATTGCCATACCGCGCAACCTGCAGATGTGCCTCAAGCTGATCTTCCGACAGGTTTTCGAAACTACTTTGGCCGGTGTGCTGCTGGCCGTCTCGAAAAACATTTTTCAAAAATCGTTTGATGAATCCCATGATTCTCGTAATCCCCTCGTCACCCCACGTTTGGCGTGGACGAATGTCTGATCTGCTGTGGTTGCCTGGCGGACATCGCCGGCGAATTGGGAACTCTTCGTTTGGAAACCACCCCCTGAGGAAGGGAGTGATCCGGATCGCTGTCCGTCCTGCACAGCTTCACTGACATGCGGAGCAACTCGGGTCAAAATGTCCGGCCAGTTTGAAGTGGCCGGCTACCTGTCCGACTTTGCTAATCACCTTGTCATTCCTGATGGGTAGCGTGATCAGCCAGCATCAGGAACACAGCCAACTCTAGCACGCAAATTTGTACTTCAGCGGCCAAGGTGACACGTCTATTAAGATTTTTACCCTAGAGAGTTTGATCTCCAAACCGCCAATACTATCTGGGTTAACTCTGCCTGAATCGCGGAAAACATCAGCCAGGAACGCTGCTCTTGAGTTTCCTCAAGTTCGGTCCTCGAGTTACCGGTGACAATCAGTACGACACTGGGTGTGTCGAGAATATCGCCGATAACGGCTGCTCTGTTTTCAACGATTCAGCAAACCCTAGCGGTTTGCATTCCAAACTCTCAGTCCTCTGCTTCGAATGAACGTCAGGGGCAAATTGCCCGGTAGGAACCTTCGAAGCGTCGCGAATCTTTCGCGAGACTTACCGTCCAGGATCCATTTCGGGTGACCCCTGACGGCGAATCATGGGAGTTTTTTCAAAGCAAGCGGGGTGCCAATCGGAGGGTGAGCATCTTGGATTTTCAGTCACTCGCCTGTGAACTCAGTTGCAATGAGGCTCAACTGACATTGCGATTCCCATTGGCAAACGAGTCCAAACAATGAGCATGACATGAGTTACAAGAAGTAGCAATCCATCCCACCGAAGACACAATGTGGCTTGGACAATTTTGGCCCCACACCGCTGGAATGCCGATTCCGGCCGTCACGAGCCCGCTCGGTGATCCAAATCAGCGGCCAGCGAAGAAATTGCGACACGCATGAATTGTCGTTTCTACAAATCCCTGGCAATACGCGGTGCACTGTCGCGACTTTGACGACAATGCACGTCGAGAGCGATCAGCCCTTGGAACGGGTTGCCCAGTCACGGCTTGCCCCACCACACTATTTCACAGGCGTTTTCTTCAGATCAATCGCAAACTTGATCGTCGTAAACTTCAACCGCTGACAGAGGTCGTAGACACGGATGACATCGCCAAATGGAACCGGCCCATCGATAACGAGGATTACGGGAACCTCGGGCCCCACTTGCGCGAGTGCCTGCAGTTGAGTCTCCAGCAACTCAATCGTGGCATATTCCGTATTGTTGATTTCCGCAACCGTCCCCGTCTCGCGATGTTTGAGTTTCACGAACGCCTGATCGATCTGCACCGGAACCGCATTCACCGCCGCTTCAATCGATCCGCTCGGCAAATTGGCGGCGAGCAATGCTTCTCGCGACTGACGGGCGGACGCACAGATAAAGAAAATCAGCAGCAGGAACACGACGTCGATCATCGGCGTCATGCTGCTGTTGTCAGGTCCCTGAGCACTCCGATGAACGCGAGGAATTCGCATAGGAATTTCTTTAACGGACAAGGCGAGCCCGGCGGCGTAAGCCCCGGGATTCTTCGGCGGTGACTTAATGGAGTCAAAGCAGAATACGGGAGTTTACGCCGCCCGGCTCGCCTTGTCGCATCTTTGAGCGGCCAAGTCTGACCGCATCCACCGCATCCGGGGAGTGTATCTTTCCAGGGTGCTGTCTACAATAAGGGATCAGAGACCTCAGCCGCCACGATGTTGCAGACTTGGTGGCGGCCAGTCGGGGTCTCGCTGTCGATTTCCCAGGTAGCCCGCTACGCACATGACGACCTCAGACTCGCACTCGCCGCATTCCGACATCCCCGCCATCACCTATCACGCCATTGACGAAGCCTTGGCGGCACTGCGCGACGGTCGGGTGATCATCGTGGTGGATGCTCAAGAACGGGAGAACGAGGGGGATCTCGTCGTCGCCGCGGAAAAGATCACTCCGGAGATCGTCGCCTTCATGCTACGGTATGGCGGCGGGACGCTGTGTGCGGCCATGAGCCGCGAGCGGGCCGAGCATCTGCAAATCAATCCGCTCGTCGAGCGAAACACGACGCCACATCAGACGAATTTTCTGATGCCGGTCGACCATCGTGATGCGGGTACGGGAGTCAGCACTGAGAACCGTGCCAAGACGATTTCCGCACTGGCCGACCCTCATACCCGCGCCGAGGACTTCGTGCGTCCGGGCCACATCAATCCCCTGCAGGCCAAGGATGCCGGCGTCCTGCGACGAGCGGGCCATACCGAAGCGACTGTGGATTTGTTGAAAATGGCCGGGATGCAGCCGGTGGGAGGCCTGATTGAAATCCTGAGTCCAACCGGCCGCGGTATGGCGAACCATCTGGAACTGCAGGCCCTATCCACCGAGTTCAACCTGCCCATCATCAACATTGACGAAATCATTCGCCACCGCCGCCTGCGCGAGCGACTGGTGACCCGCGAAGTCGAAACTCGAATGCCGACTAAATACGGCAATGCCACCGTCATTGCCTACAAGGTCGAACATGAAGACCAGGTGCCGCTCGCCATCGTCTTCGGCGATCTCGCCCTGGCCCCGGCACCCATGGTCCGCATGCATTCATCCTGCTTCACCGGAGACTTGCTGGCCTCGCTCCGCTGCGATTGCGGGGACCAGTTGCATCAAGCCCTGGAAACAATTGGCAAAGAGGGGATCGGAGCCCTCGTTTATCTACCACAGGAAGGCCGTGGCATCGGGCTGGTGGCGAAGATGATGGCCTATAATCTGCAAGACCAGGGCTACGACACGGTCGAAGCCAACCACAAGCTGGGCTTCAAGGCCGATCAGCGCGACTACATGGTCGGCCTGCAGATTTTGAAGGATCTCGGCCTGACCAAAGTCCGCCTGCTGACCAACAACCCAAAGAAGACAAAAGCCTCAGTCTACACGGGGGTCGATCTGGAAGTGGTCGAGCAAATCCCCATCATCGCCCCGCATGAAGAACAGCGGGCGAGATACATGGCCACAAAGCGCGACAAGATGGGCCATATTCTGCCCGAGGAACCGCCCCCCCCAGAAGCACCGGGATAGTAGCCTTCATCGCTCCGCGTGAAGATAGCCGGGCGCATTGACGAGTTGATATTCCAGTGTGAAATTTCAGTCGTAGAAATTCCGGCAAATAACTTCTGCCAATAGGACAGGACTATCGAAAGACAAAGCTACG
>JAQGHS010000061.1 GCA_028291605.1 Planctomycetaceae bacterium
CTTCCTGATGCCCTCGTCACAGCGAGGATTGCGAAACCGACAGCCACTGCGATGGCGGTGTCCCGGGCCTCTCGCCATGTGCTGTTTGAAACCAGCCACAGGGAGAGCAGGATCGCTACGACGGGGATTGTGATGCCGCCTGCCAGCCGGAAGTGCGCTTTGGGCGCGGTGACGTTTTTGCGGAGAACGATCAGAGCTGCGCAAGTGCCGGTGTAGGCGGTTAGCCTGGCCAGCGTGCTCACCGTAACTCCGTAGGTGAACGTACCGGATACTGACAACGCAGCACTTCGCTCCATCGTCCACCGAGGGACAGGCGAAGCGTACAACGACTTTCTGAAGAAGCTCGCAGCCGAGAGCGGGATCGAAACGCCCACGCGGGAGCAACTGGCAAAGCTGGACCGCAAGCGCCCGCGAAAGGGCTCCAATGAAGATTGGAAAAGCCCGGAAGATCCCGATTCACGGATCGTGAAAATGAAGGACGGGCGCACGCACCTGGCCCACAAAGCCGAACATGCGGTGGATCTGGAGACGGGAGCAGTAGTGGCTGTCGTTCTCCATCCGGCAACGGCGGGCGACACGCAAACGGTGCTCGAAACCCTTTGCGAAGCGGGCGAGAATATCTGCGCTGTGGCGGCGGACACGGCGGCTCCGGGAGTCAGCCTCGAAGGTCCTGCCGAACTGGTTTTGGACAAGGGCTACCAAGCAATGAAGTGTTGCGAACACTGAAAGACTGGAACGTGCGGAGCTATTGCTCGGAGCCGGACCGGTGCCGGCGACGCTGGTCAGGCAAAGAGGTGGAGCAGGAAGCGGTGTACGGAAATCGGCGTCGGATCAGGGGCGAGCGAGGCAAAGGGTTACTGCGACAGCGTGGTGAGAAGGTAGAGCGAAGCTTCGCTCATATGTACGAAACCGGAGCGATGAGACGAACGCATCTGCGCCGACACCCGAATATCCTGAAGCGGCTGCTGATCCATGCGGCAGCTTTCAATCTGGGGCTGTTGATGAGGGGGATCGCAGGTGGCGGTACGCCCAGACAAGTGCAGGAAAGAGCGCAAGCTCTTGCTTTTACCTTGCGTCTGCTGCAAATCCTCTGCGCTGAACCGGACCCGTGTGAAATTAAGGCGGAAAAGCAGCGGGCGGCGTAACCTCTGTCCCTTTGGTAACGCCTGGATATATAAGTCGGGTTCCGCCCAGCTTCTCTTCCCAGCCTCGCCGCAAATCAGTTTAGCCCCGGGCTGCTAGGGCAGCAGCTAAGGGAAAAGTGACTGGTGCCGGGGTCGGGATGAGGAGGGAATACCTTCCCGCCAGTGCACCCCCGCCAGCGCCTTTTTGAAAATGGCTGTGAAACAGAATGGGTAATACGGTTTCGTCGCAGCGGGAGTGCTGTCATAGCCGCGGCTGAGGCGGTTTCTCCCGTGCATCTTCGTCGGCTCGCAGCGCCCGAATGACGTTGTCCATCTGCGCCTCGAATTTCCCGGCGTCAGCCTCCCAGCCCTTGAAGTCGGCCGCCAGCCGGGAGCGGACCTGCCGCGCCTTGCCGCTCTTCCAGCCATTGAAGAGATAGCCATCAAGGTTGAGCGGAATGAGCGCGAGCACCTTCCTGCCCTGCTGATTCTTCATCAACTGACGCTCCTTCTCGAACGCGGTATCAATCTCGTTGTCGCACCACCAGCTCGTTAGCGAGTGTGCCGAGCAGCACAGCACGACCTTGTCCCAGAGGCGGACGCCACGGTCAACCTGTTCGTAAATGTCGTCACCTGGCAGCAGTTGTTTCTCATCAAGCCAGCACCGGATGCCCCGTCCCTGCAGCGTGTTGAATACCGCGAGAGCGAACAGCTTATCGGCATGGCTATAGCTGATGAAGCATGAGTAAAAGCTAACCGGAGCAGCCACTCGTTTCTGTGCTGTGCGGTGCAAAATGTTAGATATCTCTGCGGCAGTCAGATTAGGAGCATATAATTGTGCGAGTTCAATTTCCCAATCTTCCAACCCGCATCCCCGAAGGAATGCTGTCGGAAGTGCTCCGAGAGACTTTCTCAACGTGTGAGTGTCGATGTTAGACCGCTTCGTATGAGCGGTGCCATCGAGACCCTTTACAATGCTCAAATCCATATGGCTGAGCACAGTGTTGCCAAAAGACGCGCCTTCGAACTGTGCACGCCGGAGATGGCATTCTTTTAAGTCCGCATACAGAAAACGGGCACCTCTAAAATCAGCGTCAGGCGCCAGGCAACTCCATATTCGTGCCCCGCGCAAATCTGCGTTACGGAAATTTGCTCCGGTCAAGTCTGTCGCAATGAGGGTCACTCCCGTGAGATGAGCGCCAGAAAAATCGGCCCCAGACAGGTCCGCACTTTTAATCCGCATCCATGTTGGTTTGTCCGGCGTTGGCTTGGGTAAAATGGCGATCCACTTGTTCCACTCTTCCACCCCACACTGAAGTCTTTCGACGTCCTTAGCCTTGGCCATTATTAAACATAATACCTAAGTACATCCCACTCACCGCATCGTTGGAACAGAATACCTAATTGTGTTCAAGGGTCTTCTAGAAAGCAACTGGTCATCCAACAGACAATGGGGCAATGGCTGATCTAGTCCACCTTACTCGTCTTCGCGCGGGTGTTCGCGAATGGAATAAATGGAGGAAAGCAACCTCTATCAGACCCGACCTGACCGAGGCGGATCTCACCGGGGCATTCCTCGCCGGGGCGGACGTCCGAGGAGCGAACCTCAGTGGGGCGAAGATCGACAGGGCTTTCCTGTTCCGCGGGGACTTCTGCAAGGCTGACCTCAGTGGGGCGGACCTCCGAGGGGCGGACCTTACCGAGGCGAACCTCAGTGGGGCGAACCTCAGTGGGGCGAAGCTTGCCTGGGCGAAGTTCAGCAGGGCGGACCTCACCGGGGCGGACTTCAGTAGGTCCCACGTTAGATGGACCGTATTCGCAGATGTTGATCTAAGTTCAGCATTAAACCTCAACAAAGTGGTGCACGATGGTCCATCCAGTGTCGGCATCGACACGATTTACAAATCCAACGGCAACATTCCCGATGTCTTTCTGAAAGGATGCGGCATCGCCGAGAATTTCATAAAATTCAAAGGATCGTTGGTCGGTACTCCTATCCAGTTCTACTCCTGCTTCATCAGCTACAGTTGGGCGGATAAACGTTTCGCAAGGCGGCTGCACGACACATTGCAAAGTAACGGAATTCGCTGTTGGCTCGACGAAAAGCAAATGTTGCCGGGGGATGACATCTACGAGCAAATAGACCGCGGCATTCGGCTGTGGGACAAGGTATTGCTCTGCTGCTCCAAGAACTCCGTGACTAGCTGGTGGTGCGACAACGAGATCGATACGGCTTTCGAGAAAGAACGCCAACTAATGAAAGAGCGTGGAACGAAGGTTCTCGCGCTCATTCCGCTCAATCTTGACGGGTATATCTTTACGGAAGAATGGAAAAGTGGAAAAGCCCGCCAAGTTCGGTCACGAGTCGCCGCAGATTTTAAGGCATGGGAGACAGACGCAAAAGCTTTCGAAAAGCAGGCCGAACTAGTCGTCCGTGCCTTACGGGCAGACGACGACGCTCGAGAAAAACCTCGTGTGTCGCGGCTCTAAGCTCAACTCTGAAGAGTTCTGCTAATACGGTTTCAGGGCAGCCGTTACAGGGTTCCGCGTTCTGTTCACACTTTTGAGGTTGTTAGCTGATTAGATCCAAGCGCCGTCCTGACGAGATTCGGCCACTTCGCCTTCACGTCTCTCATGTTCGATTCGGCGAGCGCAATCGTCTCTGTCAGTCGTGCGTTCTTAACCTCGGGCATCAGGGAAATATCGACCAGTGCTTCATCGAGAGAGTCTTTATAGCCCATTATGTATTTGGCATAGTCCTCACACCGCTCCGGGCTATCCTTTCCCGCAAACAATGGCAGGATCGTATCCAAAAGAAGAACGATACCAGCTATCACTGAGACCGT
>JAQGHS010000137.1 GCA_028291605.1 Planctomycetaceae bacterium
CAACAACATTGCCCCCCCGTGGCCGACGCTGCCAGCGTCGGCGTTCAGACGCTAAATAGCCTTGCGTGAAGTTGGGACAAGGCTCGTGCCACTGTTTCATGACCGTACTCGGTCATTAAGCAGTGCTCCCCAGCGACCATCCGCAAATCCGCGAATCACAGGTGAAGACAGCACTGCTTAGCGACTGAGTACAGTCGCGAAACAGTGGCACGAAACAGGGTTTGTCCCAGGATCATGCAAGGTTATTTAGTTTTCAATCGTCGTTTAGTTAAATTATCTCAATTGAACCACATGATCGCCATCACCAATGAGGCAGCTGGTTTCTTGTCTCTTCTCCGTGCTCTCCGTGTCTCCGTGGTGCAATGAATCAGAATATTCACCACGGAGACACGGAGAGCACGGAGAAGACTTTCGGTGCATGGTTGACCTGATTGCTGCGCCGCAAGCTGTCCGCTTGGTGTTATGAATTAGAAGACACGCTCTTAGAACCCGATATCCCGCACGAGTGATGTTGAATAAAACATTAAGCCCGCACACTGCCGGGTCGAACCGTTTGTCAGGCAGCTTGATGCGGTCGTGCGAGGGTCCACACATCAGCCGCTGCAGCAGTGCATTGAGACTTATGGCCCACGGTGAAAGCCGGGAGGCACTTTAGGCCCATTGTCAAATGGGGGACTGTCTCGAAACACTTGAGACAGAATAATCGAGCCTATGATGAGGATCAGGATGAGGCCCACGATGAATTTTGCCCATTCCAAGCTGACCATTTTACTGGCCGCCCCGCCAGTAATATCCGTCACCGATTGTACCGTCGCGGGTGAGTCATCGGCTTGGTTCATCACCTCGGCTTTTAACTTTTCGAATTCATGGATGTCGATCGCCTTGGAATTCAACAGCGACGACAGTTTCACGAGTTCGTCGATTTTGTTCATGATCTATCCTGTCGTGATGGTCGCTGGGACCGCATTTGTTGCTTGCCTGACGCCCGGGTTACCCCGCGTGTGCCCCCAGGTGACATGATATCCCAAACTCGCCCGCGGCACACTTCGGGTTGAGCTGCTTGTCAGGCGTGATGAGGACTCGAGCATCAATTGCGAGGGTGAACACGGTAATATGCGGACATATACGCTGCCATCAGCAGTGACGCCTCCTTCCCGACTTCGGCGTCGTATTTGTCAATGACCTTTTGAACGGAAGCGATCGTCTGGTCATCATGGAACACAAGCAGCAACATGGAAATCGCAGAGAATATCCTTCTCTTGTCCTTTTCTTTCTTCAGGATGGAGAGCAGCGACTTACGCCCTTTGTCGCCTTTCTTGACCAGTTCCTCGAGAGCCCAGTCATCGGCACCGCCACCTTCGGCAAAGGCCTCGAGCAATTCTGCGACAGTCGGTGCGCGTTCATAGGAATAAAGGGAAACGGAGTTTTCCTCACTTGCTTGAAGAAATTCAATCACGGACTTCAGCCCCATGTAAAACGCCTGCGCATGTGGCCTTGTCTTGAGGTCGGGTAGTTCCAGCCCAACGTCCAAGTCGATTGCGAACCGCAGAAGTTTGACTCGTAAGTGTTCAACCTCACACTCATAGGCCCCGCCTAGTGCAGCCATGAAAGATGCGCCGGGATCGTTATTGGTAAGTTTGATGAGTGGCAAGTCAGACACGTATGCGGCCGAAGCTGTTCTAAATCGTGTAAACATGATTGGCTCCGTAATTTGCCGCTTAATGCCCAGGGTAACCCGGGTCATTGCCGAGTTCGTCGGCTCTATTCCAGGGCGACGACGTCGCCGGTCGCGCGGGTCGCCAGGGCATTCAGCGTGTCTTGTTCGATCGATTCAGACAGAAATCGAACTCCGCCATCTGCCAGGCCGACGTTCGCGCCTGAGGTGTGAAAACTATAGATGCCGCTGACGTTGTTTTCGTTAATGGGTTGCTTGTGCCAGACTACCAGCCACCAGAAATGAGTGCTGACACCCCACGCCGCCTGATGGTGATCCATACCTGTCTCAGGTTTGGTATAAGGATAGGGATCGACAGGCTTGCCGCGGCGATACCAGTCCGGGCGGCCGGCTCGCTCCACGACGAGGATCGTGTTGGATTGCCCATCCGAGATATCAGCCAGTCGTGGCGTGCGATAGTTGATCGGAGTCTGAGCATAGGACTTGGGTTCGCCCCAGGCTCCGAATTTGATGTTCTGTAAATCGAGTGTTCCCGAGGGCTTGAATAACACGCCACCGATTGCCTCATAGTCGCTGCGTGCCGCAGTTCCGGCTTTTGGGAGAGGTACCGTGCCATCATTAAATACGAGGATGTCGGGCACAACGGAAGTCGGATTGCTGCCGGAGGGGCAGACGAAGGTCGCAATGGGCGTATTGATATTGGCCTGATTGGCCGGGCTTGTCGCAGGTAGTGATTGATCGATGCGATTGAACAAAGCACTTTGCTCAATCTGCGGCAAGATGACGGTTCGCCACGAGTGGAAATGAAACTCGTCGAGTGCGTAACGCGGCTGGGCGAGAAACGTCCCGTTGTACAGGGCCGGCAGCGCACGCTGGGCGGACTCATGATTGACGATCCCGAGGACGATCTGCCGCAGGTTGTTTTGGCACGTGACGCGCCGCGCCGATTGACGAGCATGTTGAACCGCCGGAATCAAAACAGCGAGCAGGGTACTAACAATCCCCATGACGACAAGTGTTTCAACAAGAGTGACTCCACTACGTCGTGTGTTCATGATTCTCGTTCTTGCCGCCTGACGCCGCGGTTATGCCGTGCGAGTGAGTTGAAAAGCAGATTAAGGCCAACCGCGGCACAATGTCGGATTGAACCGAAGTTAGGCGCCACGCGCGCTATCCACGATCTTGGCGCAATGTTCGTGAAAGATGAAGTACCCGCCAGACCGAACCAAGTGGGGAGTATGCTTGCGCCACCAATCTGCTGCCGCCGGGGATTTGGAGGAGAGCACGTCAACCGCCGCGATAACGGGTACGCGGAAGCCGACCTCCTTTGTCAGCTTGCCCGTGATCAATGCGAAAAGTGTTGCAATGAAGCTTCTCGGTCCAGTGAGCACCCCAGCAGTAAGCCGGCACTCCTTAGCCGATGTACCATCCGCAAGCGGTAACTCGAGTCCAACCCATTCCGACCGGACCCAAACAGGAGCTTCGCCGGGCGGGACGGAGGTTATCACGATTTGTGGCACTGCCATATTCGCTTGGCCTAAGAATGTTTCATCTCGGTGATCGTGGATAATCCGTTCTCCAGTGATCATAGCCGCGGTCAACTGGTGTTTCCAAGACAATCGCGCGACCATCGTGGATATTCCGAGATCACCCGCACGGGGCGAGAGCGGCTACAACGAAATCCTTCGCGAAACGACGATTAACGGCGTCGAGCGCCACCTCGCGAACCAGCGGAATTCCAAGAGTTCGTCAGCCGCAAAACACTCAACCTCTTGTTCGCTGCGATCACCTTTTGACAATAAATGCCAGCGTTTGCTTGGCCAAATGCTCGTTTGCGAAAGTGGTATTGGGGTCAAGAGCCAAGTTTCCCAGAATCGTCTTGGCGATCTCCACATCACCTTGCTCGTTGAGTGCAAGCGCTTTGTTGATGAGCAATATCCCTTTCGTCTCGCGATCAGGGTTCGCAGCAAGACCTTTCTCGATTGCTGCCCGCTTGTCCGCGATGCCATCACACAGTAACGCATGCTCTTTCCACACTGGGGCAAATGTCGGAAGCTTCACCGTCAATTGGGAAATGACACGTCTCTTTTCTGCAGAGTCAGAGAGCCATTCCAGCGCGACGAACGCTGCATAGGTTCCTTCAGGCAGCTCACCCTTTGCTTCACGGTCGAGTGCATCGCACGCGGTGATAGCGGTAAAAAAGCCCCGGGGTGCGAGGTCTACGGTTCTCCGGTAGTCTTCACGTGCCTGCGCGAAATCTTTCTTCAACAGAGAAGTGAACGCCATGTCATAAAATGGATACGGCCATTGGGGCGCGAGCGACTGTGCGTCAATGAGCGCATTGATTGCAGCATCATAGTCCCCGGACGCGCCAAGCCGCCGTGCCTTCTGGTGCAGTGACTCCGCTTCGGCGGGGATTTGTACTGCGTCCCTGATCTCGTACTCGAAAGTTCCTTCGGCGCCAGCGAGGTCGGCCAAAGTGAGTTCGCGTCCGTCAACAGAGCGGAAGACGACGCGCGCTTCGGGTTTTGCGGCGTTTCGAGATTCCTTATCGTTGCACCCAGCGGCAAACGATACCAAACATGTGATGATCAGAGTTTGCCGTCTCATGTAATTTCCGCCTAACGCCCAGGTTATATAACCCGCGTTGTGCCGCGCGAGTGAGTTGAATAACACGTTAAACCCGACCGCGGCACAATGTCGGGTTGAACCGGTGGTTAGACTTCAATTACCGAAGAGCAGTCCTTCGGAATTTCCGTCAAAGTATAGGTACGTGAGACTGATATCTAGCCCAAACTGGATATCGTACTCATTTTGAGTGAGTGCGAGTCGGCAGTGATCAAGTTGCCACACGGAATAGTGATAGTACCAATCCGACGGACGATGGTCATATACGAATTGTCCGTCCTGGACCGGCTTACCATGAGCTTCGAGAACCAGGTCATAAAATCGACGATAGTCGGCATCAAATACCGAGCGGTCAGCCATTTCGATGTCATCATGGTACGCCAGGGGCACTCGCGCATAGCAGTGGCCATTGCGGGTAAACGCGCAATAGAAGTCGCCAAAAATGAATGCGAGCAAGCCCGAATCGGGGTCGTCGTCCGTGATGGGGATGCTGTGTGAAATCAGTATGCGTCGGAACTCATCAAAAGAGGGTGATTCCACATCGAACGGCGGCAGGATGAACATCTCACAATTACCTAACGACCAGGTTATCATAACCCGCGTTGTGCCGCGCGAGTGAATCTGATTAACACATTAGACCCGCCCGCGGCACAATGTCGGGATGAACCGCTGGTTAGGCTGTTCGCAGTACAATCGACTTGGTTCTACCGAAACCGGAGCAATCTATCGGGAGAACGATTTTCCAAGATTGAAACTCCACACAACGTAAGATTGAAATGGTCTGAGATCACGGACTTGTCTTGCCAGGACTCTGTCTGCCATCCAGAGCGGAGTATAGAGGTCGGAAAGAAATACGACGGGGGAGCCAAATGCACCGACTCCAGCAAGGAAGAACATGGGCCCAACGCTACCGACATACAACGCGAATGTCAGGACGGCATACAGCAAGTACCTGCCAAGGTGCCGCTTCTTGCCGCTTGTCGTTTGTTCAAACATGTGAAACCGCTTCCTAACGCCCAGCTTAACCCGCGTAGTGCCGCGCGAGTGATATTGATGTCACTTCAAACCCGCCCGCGGCACAATGTCGGGTTGAACCGCTAGTTAGGCGATTCTTACACATGTGCAAGCACTTGCCCCAATGTGTACAACAAGTGCAAAACAAAGGCATCGACGAGCAACAGGATGCCAGTTCCGAGTGCCCTACCCTCCTTTGACTTCGGTATCAATAAGCAAGCACCGTGGATCGGAGCACAGAACAAGCCGGTGAGGCTAAAAATCGCTAACAGTCGGCCTGCAGTCCCGGGAGGACCGCCAGACCCGAGTCCGAACGACCACGCAACGGCACACAACGCGGGGAAAATGAAGAAAGTGTGAGCCGCGACGACGATGGTAGGCCATCCCACGAAAGACCCGGTGGAACCACGATCTACCGGTGGCTGTTCATGCATTCCTTTCCCCTTCGCGAAATTGCACTGCCTAACGCCCAGGTTATCATAACCCGCGTTGTGCCGCGCGAGCGATATTGATTACACCCCAACCCCGACCGCGGCACAATGTCGGGTTGAACCGCTGGTTAGGCTTCTCAGCGGCGGTGATGAAGCGCATTACCGCACCGGAGTTGAGAGTTCCCATTCCGTCGATGGTAGAGCTCCCTGTTCACCCTTATCTCGCCAGCAGGTCACGACCGCTTCTGACTCGTGGTCAGAAACCTGTGTTACGACCACTCGGGCGCCCAACCTTGGTTTCGTGACCTGAACTCGCATTTTTTGAAGGACTCCCTCTGCTGCACCGACATTGAGCGTGACACGCTGGGTCACCTCGTCACGGGTCTTGTCCTGCTCAGATGTACGCACTGAGAGCTCGCCGAGTGCCTTAAGCTTGGCGTCAATTGGTCCCATGAGCAAATACTTTTCAAAAGTCGGCGGTAGTTGCGGCGATCCGACGGCGGGAAGGGCTTCGTCACCATCGCGCAACGGAAACATTCCGTGCAGCTTCGTGCGGGGTTCCATGTCCGAACGCACAGCCGCACAAAACTCCAGAATCTCTTCTGTGGGAATCAGGTAATGCCGCTGTCCCCAGCGAACAGCAAGGTATTCGTCAGTCTTAAAGAGACGATCTTCGTGATGCAGCTTCCAGGCGACGCGAATCTGCCCGTTCGCCTCTTGGAGGGGTCCGTAGTTCTGATCATAGAGGCCCAGGCACCCGTGCCAGGTCACCACCGCTCCGTTGGTCGGCGCCAGCTGGATACTAATATTTACTCCAAGACCATCTCCCTCGTAATAGCGGCCAGCCCAGCCGTGGCCAGTCAGCGATGCCAGCTCAGCGCCGCCTTTGGAAAGTCTTTCGGCCACCAGGTTGGACTCAGCATCGCGGTCAGTCGTATTCGGCGCTGCGCTGGGAGCGGAAGTAGGCGTACCGCTATTGCAAGACAGTTGAGTCAGCAACAGAACGCTTGCCGAAATGACGAGAAACCCGCGACGAAACATGGTGAGCCCACCCATCCATTCCTGATGACTTTAGCCTAACGCCCAAGTTAGAGCGTTTTAACTTAAGATGTTCGGTTGATTGCCGGACCGAGCTGATGGGAGGGCGAGGCTCCTGCCGAGCCTAACACGAGCTTTAGCTCGGCGACCGCCGGAGGCCGTGTGCGATGCCTCCGGCGGACGCCGACCTGCGGTCGTTTTAGGCTCGGCGGGATACCCTCTGGGTCCCTCGCCGTCCCATCGATCGCAATTTCCTCGTGTCGTCGAAATCCCCGGACACCTTAAGTTAATTCGCTATAACCCGCGTTGTGCCGCGCGAGTGATATTGATCTTATAGACTCGAACCACCACCACCGAGCTGGCCTCGGTGGATTCGGGCCTCTGCACTACGCCGCATTCTAGCAAGTCTCACGGAGTGCAGAAGCCCGCTGACCACCGAGACAAGCTCGGTGGGGTGTGGTTAGTGTGTCTGACTGCCGACCCGCCGGAACTCAGTCCCTGTCGGGACTTTGGAACTGCGGCAGACGGATGTCGTGTTTGGTCGGGTGGCTGGCAACCCAGGTTTACAGCGAGGTAGATCAGACTGCGTCTGACGCCGGGTGAGCTTCGACCGTGTCACGGAATGCCCGGCGGAGGGCGGGTCTGGCGATCGGCCCGTCATAGCCCTGCGTCGGCGGCCAGAACGTCAGGCACAGCCTGACCTACATGACGGGCGGATCACCCAGTTTCCAAATTTGCGTCGTGTTCGATTCGGAATTGCTGGGCAATTCCTCGGCAACGTCGGTTGGCAGCAGAACCGTGGCTGTCGCTGGACTTGACAACACGATCGCCCCACCCAGCGCGCCAGCAACTTTGAGAGCGGTGCCAAACGAGTTGCCAAAGTTGGTGTTAGTGCGCAGAAAAACACCATCACGAAAACGAAGTCGCTTCCCCTTGCCTTGCGGGTAGTTGACCGACGCTCCGACTTCAAAGGACTGTGGCTTCCCTTGAATTTCTCGCGGCAGCGGAATGGGCAGCGTGGCGACGCCGTAAGCGGCGGCGTCACAGGCAATTTCAAACGTGATCGTGTCGATCTTCGCGCGGGTCAGAAAAAAGCCGCGTGCTGGACGAAGGGCGATGCGACCCACAAAAGGACGCTCATACTGATTCTGGTAGTACGCATGGAATTGGCACACACCATCAACGGCTTCAGCGCCAAAGACAAAGCAGAAGCCATCGCGATTGAAGTATCCGCCAGTGATTTCCTGCAGATAATCGCGAGCGAGGTCGCGACGAAAGTGCAATCTCAATATGACTGCGAGCGACAAGGCCGTGACGACTATCGTGGAGCCCCGTAGAATCCACGTGGTCTGGTCCGGTCTGTCGTCCGTCCAAACGAACAGCGCCACGATGCCTGCGACGATAATAAATAGACCGCAGATCGCTTTGATTGATTCGCTCATGTGTTGCCCTTGGTGGCCGGGATGCCGCGATTTCCAGTACGAGAAACGGAATGCCGGATGCTGTGAGTTTGTCGCCTAACGCCCAGGCTAACCCGCGTGTGCCACAGGTTGATATGATACACCACACCCGTACCGCGGCACACGTCGGGTGGAACCGCTGGTCAGGCACTTGATCGATCATTGGATCATCAGGCAGCGATTTAACGCAACCTGCCCTTCAGGGCCAACGCGCACTATGTCCGTACAATAATCCAAAGCGACATCGTTCGGTCGCCATCCATCGGCGATCGCCGCCAAAATGATCGCCGAAACAATTCGGCTGGTAATGATACGTTGCGGACGTTCGCATTTGAGATTCGCGCATAACCGTTGACGACGGGCACTGGATGTTGATGCCAGTTGAACTTCGATATCGGCAGTGCGGTTGTGGTCACCACACCGCCACAGGTATCGAATATTATCGACGGTGATCGGACGAAATCCTTGCTTGTTTGTCGGCCGCGCCATGATGCTCCTGATGTCGCCACTGCCTAACAATGTTTCATCACGATGATTGCGGATATTCCGCTCGCCAGCAATCATATCCGCGATCAACAGGTGTTTCCAAGACAATCGCGCGATCAGCGTGGATCTTCCCAGATCACTCGCGCGGGCATTGAGATCGCGATTGTGGCGAGCCACCCCGCGTCGATCACCGGGGAGCGCGTCAGGGAAGCCTCAGCCTCGCAGGCGCTCTGCTCCCCCCAGATTCCAGAACCTGGGCCACCGCGCGGAGACATGGGAATTTGAAGAGGGGGGTTAGGCTCCTGGTGCCGCACGCCAATCTGCCAACTGCTCGGAGCTGACCAGCCGTCCCCACCCGTCGCCGTCGTCCCACCGTGCCCCAGCGAACACGCGAAGGTCTGGGAACGGGACTCCCAACGGCTCGACCAACGCCGCCAACTCGTCCAGGAATTGGCGAGACCCCGGCTCGTCGCACGCCCCAAACAAGCTTGTGTACAACACCTCGGTCGTCAGGCAGACTACTAGGTGGAATTCTGGTTCGGGTACATTGCGAGCGGTCAGGTGCGCCTCGAAGCCAGGCGGGTACTCCGACCCGAGCCCGGTTCCGACGAGTGGCGGCTCTGCTGCGGACCACTCATCGAACGCCTCCGTGGAACCGGACATGCCGACGAACCACCACAGGTAGTTGAGGAAAGCCGCCACCTCGGGGTGATTGAGGCCTCGCCGGTCGCAGTATCCGGCGAACAGACGTAAGGCGATGGCCAGCCGCGCCCGCAGGGACAGGGGAATGATGTCAGTGATTGGTGACTCCTCTCCGGCCTAACGCCCAGGTTGATCGAAGTGGTGCCGCGCGAGTGATATCAATTACACCCCAAACCCGCCCGCGGCACAATATCGGGTGGAACCGCTGGTGAGGCATTCGAGCTGTTATTGGACTGTTAGGCGCAAGTGAAGGACGAAGTTATGCGGCAAAGAGTTGATGTTTGGCTACCACCTCGCCACTACGCACGACCACAATATAGGCCGATCCTTCGATGAATTCGGGGTTATCGGGAGGTACAGTCATGATCCACACCTTGTCGAGACTGGGATCAATTGACCAACGAAGCGATCTGTAATTCTCCGCTTTTGCCGCTGATGCTTGCGATGTGAGCGAATCGACAAAGCTGGATGATGCCACTTGGTCATTGCCATGAATCAAGATTGTCAGCAACTCTGCGAGTTCGTCGGATGCGATCAGGCGAGAGCACCAAGGTTCGAGAACAGACAGTTCCGACATGATCAACCGCCTTACGCCCAGGGTAACCCGCGCGAGTGAAATCAATGACACCCTAAACCCGCCCGCGGCACATGTCGGGTTGAACTGCTTGTCAGACCTGCGAAGTGTCGCCGGTGATACATGCCACTTCCAAGTCTTCCGCTAGATACCAGCGATGTCTTCTACGGCTGTTGCCTTCGAGGAAATACACCCATTCACTTCGCTCGCCGTGCCACATTAAGCAGCGTACTTGAGCGACGACTTCGGTTCGCACAATCCGATTATCCCTAATGCCGACTTTCGTTCGTACTAGGTCACCGGGGTGAAACTTTGGTCTGGATTTCCCACCTCGCACCGGAACGCCCTCTTGTGAGCCTAACGCTGGCAATCACCCGCCCGCGACGAGAGATTAGGGTTTATTGAACGCCCGACTTCGCGGGTCGGGTGCGTTGCTTTGTTATCCGACCTGATGGCGTCGTTTATGGAACGCGACGTAGTCGGCAAGTCGTGAAAGCGGAATGTAGCCGTGTGACATCGGATCGTCTGGCAAATCATCCACAGTCACGCGGTGGATGTCATTTGTGCAAGAACGTTCCCCAATACCAGTCTCAAGAATCGTGTATGCCGTGTCAACAGATTGATTTTCAAGAACAAAGTCGGCATCAGGGAAGCCGATAATAACACCAAGCTTGGCAGGATCATCAGACGAATTTGTCGGCCTGAACCAGAGCGTGGAAGCATCGAGCGAAATGCGACCGTCGGTGTGTCGAAAATCAAATCCTAGAGCCGGTTTCAGTGAGAGGAATTGCCAATTAGCTAAATTTGGTGCAGAGTTTACAAGTTTGTCAGCAGACGAAAAGGCGTCGACATTGCCGTCCGCAGTGATGATCAGTTCGCGTGGAACGGCATGGGTGCTTAGCAGGAAATACAACCGATCGTCGAAACAGCGGAGATGCGAAAGGAGTTCGTCCTGAAGTTCGTTTGGGATGTCGTCTCTGGGGATCCGGTCCGCGAAGCCGCGAAACCAAATCCAGAATGTAGATGGCGGCAATTTCATACCATTCTTGTCCGATAACACCCAGGTTATGCATAACCCGCGTGTGCCGCGCGAGCGATATTGATGACACCCCAAACCCACCCGCGGCATACGTCGGGTTGAACCGCTTTGTTAGTTTCCCTAGCTCGGTGCCGAGCGAACGTAGGCGAGGGTCATAGGTTGCCTTTAGTCTTAGCCGTTTAATGCCTTACAGCCGGCAACTCCAGTCCTGATACTATACAAATATCTCAAGAGCCCCTCAAGTGGCCGAACCATAAAATGACATCGCTTCACGGAATGTTTCTTGAGGCCACCAACCGCCTGAAAGCATGCTGGCGATGACGGGCTTTGCCTTAGGTGACTTCATACGTCCAAGGGCGAGTGCAATGCTGCCGGAATACCCGTTTGCCGTTTCGAGAAGCGAAAGTAACTCCGCTTCATGAGGTCTTAAGAAAGTAGGATCCGCCTGTGAAACGTAATAGGCGGCAGTCATTGGAGCATCTCCTTGATGATCGTCTGCGTCAACAGCGATGCGAACCAAGAGGCTTACGAATTCAGCCGAGTGTAGTTCATCCTGAATGCGGTTGGATGCTGAACTGGATGAATGGCAAGATTCGATAAGGAGTTCACGTGTTTCTGGCTCTGAAATCATTTGCCTAACGCCCAGGTTAACCCGCGTGTGCCGCGCGAGCGAGTTCAATAACACCTTAAACCCGACCGCGGCACAATGTCGGGTTGAACCACTTGTCAGGCAATGCCATTGGGAACGACGATGCGACTGGCATCGATGGACTGGTCAGGTTGTGGTAGCGTCTGCACGGAAATTCGAAAGCTCAACAGGAGAGCTACTACAGCTAAGATTAACGATGGGAACAAGGCTGTTTTAACGTGCCAAAACACAAATGGATTTCTGATGGTAATTCTCATATGGGTGCCATCATTCGGTATCGCTACGCAGAGAGCTTGTTGCTCCGCTGTCAGTTTCGAGAACTCGGCGTCACCAATGGTGCGGATACTGTAGTCAGCGGAATGAAGGCCGTAATTGTTGTCTCGGTGCAAATATCCAACGATCGCGAGTTGGCTCACCATGAAGACAGTCATTGTAAAGAGTGTCGAGTGCAGCCAAACGACATAGCGGTACTGTGACTTCGTCGGCAGACACTTCATTGGACTGTTTCCCTTAACTGATCTCGCACACGCACTGATAAAATGGATTTCCAATGTTTGATGACGGCACAGAGATGGCCATCTCGAACTTTAGCCTAACGCTTAGGTTATTAACCCGCGTTCTGCCGCCCGAGCGATCTTGATGACACCCCAAACCCGCCCGCGGCACAATGTCGGGTTGCACCGATTGTTAGGCGCATTCAGCACACGAGTGAAGTAGCCTGAGGAAGTGCCCAAAACTGCCTGCGACAAAAAATACATTCCGGCCGTCTGTCCCGACCCAGATGCCAACACGATCCCAAAAGGAGACGCGTCCTGCCTGAGGGCCCAATGTGTCGAGCAAGAGCAAGTTACCACCGGGATCGTTTCCAATGGCAGCCATTCCGGGTGGCAGAGGATCCCACAAAGTTGCATCTTCTTGTTCGTATTCAAGGTCTCCGCCACTCCGCTCAGTTCCAATGCCGAAGAGGCAACCCAACAGCACTTCGTCCTTTTGCTGGACTTTAAAACAAAGTCTGCCACGAGGGTTTAAGCCATTTGTACGGATGATGAAGTCCCTGTAGTCCTGCGGAAATGTGATGCCGAGCCTTAACTCGGCGGCATCAAGTGCCGCTGCAGAAACTGGAGCGAGCCAAGATTCGAATGTCTGCATTCCAGTAGTCCGCCTTTCCTGCCTAACGCCCAGGTTAACCCGCGTTGTGCCGCGCGAGTGATTTGAATAACACGATAGACCCGCCCGCGGCACTATGTCGGGTTGAACCGCTTGTTAGTTTCCCTAGCTCGCCGCCGAGCGAACGCAGGCGAGGAGCAAAGGTTGCCTTTAGTCTCAGCCGTTTAATGCCTTACAGCCGGCAATTCCAGCCTTATACTGTACATACATCTCAAGAGCCCCTCAAGAGGCAATTACGTGCCACCGACTTTCATGACCATGAATCTTTACTGGGCTACGCAGGAGATGGATCGTATTGGCATTTCCAGGCCGATCGTTGGAAAACGTCTTTGTGGCCGTCAGATTCAGGCGACATGGACTTTTGGTCGGAAGTTGACTGATGGGTTTGCCGCTCGTTGAAGGTGGCGCTGGTTGTGGGGGGGGATAATTGACATTTTCCCATAGCCATTCAATAAGTGTATCAAACGGTTTCGGGAGTGGTGTGTCGTTTGGAAGGATTCGGGTCATTGCAATCAGTAGTGGAACATAAGCATTGATGATCCAACGATGAGGAATGAGATTGCGCTCCCCCATCCAGACGACGGGCGGGACACTCAGCGGATAGCTGATAAGCAAAACAGCAACGAATGAAAACCACCAGGTCCATGATCTGGTATGCGTTGGGGCAACGCTCATTGACGGGCTATTCATGCGAACTGAATCCATGCAGGTAATCGCGCGACTGACGAACGAATTGGATAAACTGCCTAACGCCCAGGTTAACCCGCGTTGTGCCGCGCGGACGGTAATGATTACACCCCAAACCCGCCCGCGGCACAATGTCGGATTGAACCGTTTGATACTCATCATGGCCTCCTGTTGGGGAAGGCTGTCCTAAAGTTGTCGTGATGCCCGAAGGCTCACACGGCTGGATTGTGGTCCAGCCGGTTAACGGGCTCAACC
>JAQGHS010000222.1 GCA_028291605.1 Planctomycetaceae bacterium
TCACATCTCGGCAGATCGCCGACTGCCGAATACATAATAGCAATCTTGCAGGCGGCCAAAAGAAACGGTTATCAGATCCCCACTAGCCTCCTCTCCATGTATCGCGCCCTGTTGACAGTTGAGTCAGTTGCCCACGAGCTTGGAAGCCGGGCGAATCTGAGGACTGTCGGTTACGAATTTTTCCAACACCTGCGTTTGCAGGAGTTCTTGGACGAATGTCTTCCACAGGCCACGGTGGAGTTTGCGCTCAGCGCACTTCGGTTCGCGCGCGATGCTCCAGAGCAATTGAATACATTGCTGGGCGACCTCGCCGATCAACGCTTCGTATTGCAATTGCAGACGACAGATTCAATTGTTGATCGCAAATTGGCAAACTGCCGCACACGTCTCGTGACTGCCGCGATTCTGGCAGTTGCAACTACCATACTCCTTGCGGGTTATCGCGATCAAAGCATCCTAGCGACGGTGGTATTGACTCCGGTCATTTGGTCTCTGCTTGGGGGATTGTCCATCTTCATCTTGGTCCACTTCTATCAACTTCGATAAAGAAATTGAGCTTCCTTAGAGAAGATTTACAATAAGGGCTTGGATTTGGCTGTAGTGGACCTCATGATATAGGGGTAGTGCCACTCAATTTGAATTCGTTTCTTTACCAAGGAGAATCCCATGAAGACCCGTGTTCGTGAGACTAAGACCACTTACCGATCCAATCTTTCAGATGACATGTTCGAGCCCGCTGAGATCTCCAGGGGTGTCTCAAATGTGATTACTGCGTGGGCCAATGCGTACAGCAAACTGGTGGTCGGTTCTTCCCGAATATTGGTCCAGGTGATGAACGAGGCCCTGGACCAAGTTGACGAACTGTTCGTGCAGAAGTCGTCGAATGGGCAGTCCTCACAGTGTGCCACGGAGGAAGGGGTGTCATCGCGGACCCACCAAGAGCACGTATTCGAGAGCGACGGACAACGAGTGACCGAAAGGTTTGATCGTGTTCAGGAATCAGCCCCGCGAAGGAGTAACGTCCGACAGGTGCGCGAAAGCGTGGATGACGTTTTGGATCGAGAGGTCCAAGATGCAATCGATCGCCTCGGCAAGGCGCTTGCCGCTCGTGCTCTGCGCGAATCGGCCACCCAGATTCGCGAGGAAAGCGCTGAGAAGCGTGAAAAGAGGTCGGAAGAATGATCGTTCTTTCTGGGTGATAGTTTGCAAAGTCGGCATTCGTCGCCTGAGGAATCGCATTGATATGAAGTTCGGTGATGCCAGGCTCACGGTAGGCGAGTCGGACGTGATAGATATCCATTTTGTTGCCACTCGTAAAACTTGCGGTGTTGTATGCTTCGGTTAAGCAACTTGGTGCAGCAGTTTTTCGGCCAGAATCGCTTCGCCCGTCGCACAGCCTTTTCACTGCTGCACTGGATCGAGAAGGGGTTCCTAGGGCGACACAAAGACATCGCGACTCTTGAGCTTATCTCCCGGATTCGGAATGAACGAGAGGCACTGCTGACCGCTTCCGACGCCTATGCCCTGTACTCCATCGCGCGGGCACAGCTGAAGCATTCGGGCGAATGGGCTGAAGTCGGAGTCTTTGAAGGAGCGTCAGCCAAACTGCTGTGTGAAGCCAAAGGGGAACGACGGCTACACCTATTCGACACTTTTACGGGGTTGCCTGACCCAGATATGCCGGAACGATCCATTTTGAAGAAACACCAATTCCGGGCGGACGAACAATCCGTCCGCCAGTACTTAGCTCCCTACCCAAACGTGACATTTCATGTTGGTTTGTTCCCAGAGACTGGTTCCGCAATAAACGACTTGCGGTTCTCATTGGTACACTTAGATGTTGACCTATACCGGAGCACGTTGGACTGTCTGGAGTTTTTTTATCCGCGAATGATACCCGGGGGAATTATCGTCTCTCACGATTATACGATCCTCGCTGGCGTTAAAGCTGCGGTGGATAACTTCTTCGACGATAAGCCGGAAGGCGTTCTAGATCTGCCGTCTACCCAATGTGTCATTATTCGGTCTGTCTTATGAAAGGGCAGTCAAGCAGACAACCGTATAAGTATGATCCCGGAAGCCAACAATGCAGCGATGCCGAGGCAAAGCAGTCCCACCGCGTCGGACGTGTGTAACGCGCCGAGTGCGAATGGGATGCCTAACAAAGCAATGGCGGTGCCCTGTGCGGCCCGTGACAAGCGATTGGTATCGGGTGCCCGTCGCTGCCAGTTCGTTGGTAGGCTGGTCCGGCCCGCCATTTGCTCCTTAAGGTGAGATTCCATCCTGTCCATGGCGTTCACCCGGCGTCTCAGTCCGGTGGCGGAAGAGGATAGCTCCTCTAACAATTCCCGTAACTGCTCCGGAAACCGCGGACTGCACCGCGTGAAAAAATCGATCATTACTTGTAGCAAGTCAACCTTAACTGGGAGCCGCAGGACTGTCGCATCAAGCACAAGCAGCACTCGCCAGAATAGCAATTGGTTGGGACGCATTTCTGCGTGGTGCCGACGCATTACCATCAACATCTCCATTTGGTATCGACCGCTGTGCCGCTCCGCGACTGGCGTTGCGGGGTCTGCCGACGCCGCGTACCAGCGCGTCAGTACAGCCAACAATTCGCGAAGGTACGCGCGCATGTCGGTCCGCGATGTCGCGAGCGTAATTCTCGCATAGCAACGAGCGCTCTCCATAAGGTTGCCGCGTACATTACTCTCGATGTAATTCCTCAGTAGTCGGCGCTCGTTTATATCCAACGTGCCGAAGATGCCAAAATCAATAAACGTCACCTGGCCATTGTGCTGGATCAGAATATTTCCCGGATGGGGGTCCCCGTGGAACACACCGCTGACGAACAATTGATATAGGCATGCTCGCGACAGGTCAGTCACTACGTTGCGCAGGTCTACTCCAGGCAGCAGCGCCCTGACCTGTGCCTCCCCTCCAGATTCTGCGGCCCGACAGACTTGCTGAAGACTCACTCCCTCAATGAACTGCATCGTCAGGAGCGACGGCGTGCAGAGTGGCCAGAAAATTCGAGGAGTTGTTGCGTAAGGACTACCATCCTGGCGCACCCGTTCGGCGGTACGTGCTTCGAATTGAAAGTCCATCTCCCGAAGTGTCGAGGCCTCCACTTCGTTCATGAACTCAACCAAGGAAATACTACCCAGCATTCCAAACCAGTCAGCAAAGCGAGCCGGCCGCCGCAGCAGTCGCATGTCGCAAAGAAATGCCTCGCGCACATGAGGCCGCCGGATTTTGACGGCGACTAGCTCACCTTCGCGCGTTAACGCCTTATGGACTTGGGCGATGGAGGCCGAACCGATCGGATCGGGTTCAAACCGGGCGAAGAATCTGGCAATCGGTCCCCCAAGCGCGAGTTCCACTTCTGCAATGGCGACCGAAGGATCCAATGGCGGAACTGCCTCCAACAGCCCCGCAAATTCACGACATAACTCCGCAGGGAGAATGTCGAACCGCATGGAAAGGTACTGCCCAATCTTGTGAAATGTCACTCCCCCGGCTTCGAACGCGCGGCGTAGACGGACAGCGGTCGAAAGACGACCGGGTCCCAAGCACAGTACTCGCCGCAAGAATAAGGGGCCGAGCCAGCGCAGCACGAGAAAGGTTAGCGTCAGAACCCTCCGAAAGTCGGTCAGAAAGTGCATCTGAACAGATCCGTGTATTGGATGTTGAGACATGACAGGGTACAGTATACACTACAATTCTGTTTTGCCACCTTACGTCCTGGGTGCAAAGCCTCAGTTGTCGATGAACGAACAGCGACATACGCACTTCGATAAAGTTATTGTGCGTGGTGGGACGAAGTGCCAGAATTGGGAGGCTTGATCGAGGAGTTTCAGCGTTTCTGCATCCGATAATTTTCCTGGTTTGAAGACTGAGATTGGGGCATGGTGCTTTGGGAAGCAAGCGATGCGCCGTGTAATTTAGAATAGTTCGGAGAAGCGGCAGGGATGTGTAGGTCATACTTTTTCTGGCTCCGGGTTTGGCCTGAACGGGCTAAGTAGCGAGGGCTTTGAAAGGTGGGGCAAAGGTGCATATCCCCTCGCAATTCGCTTAATTGGGGTGGCTGCGGTTGGAACTCGAACAATGAGCCACCGTTGCAGGCCCACTGAGAGTGTTTGCGGTATCCAATCATTTGAAGACTTAAGCATTGTGGCAAGATTGTTTGCGCGATCGATATGGTGGATCGGTGCGCTATGGACTGCAACGTTTTTAATCGATACCGGTGGTAAGCAATGACAACATTCGCGAAGACCTTGCCACGTGGGTTTGAGATTTCGTCAACCTCGCTGGCAGGGAGCAATTGCGTTGACGACTCGTATCTGCCGGCTTGGACAGTAGACGCGCTTAATGCGGTGACGGCTTTGCCCGTCCAATCCTCAATCCTCCCCGAGCTGCCGACCATAGCTCACGAACGTGGAGTGGGTGTCACACTTGCCCTGGCAACGCTGGAGTTTGCCTTGCCTCGCCTAGTCGGCGTCCCCCAGCGATTTTCCCAACTGGAAGTCGAAGATCGAACGACATTACTAAGTTGGATGCTCGCGGAGCGCAGCGGTTCCCTTGCGCAAGCCGTGAAATTGGTGGACAAAGTTTTGGCAGACTTCGGGGCGCCGCCCTTACATGCGCGCGTAACCCCTTCCCCGA
>JAQGHS010000160.1 GCA_028291605.1 Planctomycetaceae bacterium
GAACAACAAAGCTCAAGCCTCTTGAACAACTGATCGGCAAGATCGATACCACTCCCTGCGCACCGGTTAGTTTTGGTTATAAGAATTCGTGGTTGGCGATCCGTGCTTCTGATTCTGACGTTGTGATACAGGCGCTTCCAGTCGACAATCCGCAACGGGCGAATTGGCAATCCGGTTTTGTGGCGGCCTACAACGACTATGTTTTCTTAACTCCCGCGCTCGAAGGCTGGGTGTTCCTGATTTGCCAACGGCTACCCGAGCTCGGCCATGCTCCGGACACGGAAGAATGGACCTTGCTGATGACGTCGCTGTCGCAGAAGTTCGGCGAAGTCCAATATTTCGGCACGCATCGCGTCGTGGGCTACAATGCCTGGTCGAAATTCGTCAACGGCCACGAAGAGCGGGCCTATGCTTATTGTGACGAGACGCTGGTGAATCGCGGCCCGCAGACACAGGGAGAATTGGACTTAGGATACATTTACTACGATTCCAACGATTCGGGAGAGGACTCGGCCACGTATCGGGAACGAACCGATCTGTGCTACCCGGACGAAGAACACGTCATGGAAATCGCGGGTAAGTGGAGTCTCAATCCCAACACGCTGACGGAAAAGAAGTATCCCGCAGGAGTGGGCTGGATTGGTACTCTGCGTCGCACGCGAAACTAAATCATCAGGCCACTACCGACTCCGTCTCCCTGGAAGGGAACAGCTCCGGAATGTTGATTTGCCGCCACATTACTCCTGATTCCGATGCCCATGTCGTTTGGTTTACCGGCCGCGGCATAGATCACTTTCTGGTTTGCCCCACGTGCGCGGTCAAGTTTCCAGATCCGCCGCCGGACCTTATCGAGGCCTCACCAGAATTACTGGACTCCATCGGATATGTGTTCTGTTGCGAAGGTGTGTGCGGCGCACCGGAAGTCCTTAGCCGTGATACAACACTCCGTTTCCTTCATCAGGAATTCGCGTCACCATTACCCGCCGATCTGCGCATGCTGGACATTGTTCCCGATCGAAACAGCAAGTCGGATTGGTTGTGCCTGACCTCCGACGGCTCACTGTATCGACTCGATATTCGTCGATCGCGCGCCGAGAAACTCTTTAGCTGGACAGCTTTTGGCTTCGAATTAAACGATGAAACCGTCCTCTGTTGTGCGCCGCAGACTGACTACGGCGCGGTCTACCAGGCTTCGGGCCAAATGGGATTTGTGTTCGACATGGCAACGGGAGCAGTCAAGACGTTGCTTAATCGAGGTGACTACCGGCCAGAAAATAGCCATTTTCCAGTCGCCTTCTTTCAAGCTCAGGGCCGCACACTGCTGATCGCGGCCACCAGTTGGAATCGCCTCGATATCATCGACCCAGCAACATGCGAAACCCTTACTACGAGATCACCGACGTCATATCAAGGAGGCGAATCACGGCCGGAACATTACCTGGACTACTTCCATGCTCAACTCCTGGTGTCGCCAGACAATGGCTGGGTCGTGGACAATGGATGGGTATGGCATCCTGTGGGAATCGTGCGAGCGTGGAATCTTCATCACTGGCTCGCGCTCAATCCATGGGAATCAGAAGACGGCAATTCATTGCGCGAACTGGCTTCGCGACTCAATTATTGGGATGGACCCATTTGCTGGATCGACAGCACAACGGTCGCCGTCTGGGGATGGGGATCCGATGATGACTGGCTGGTTTCGGCGGTGCGTCTGATCGATGTCGAATCGGGTCGAGACTTGAAATGGTTTCCCGGTCCATGCGTTCGACCTGCAGAAGCATGGCCACCCAAGAAAGTTGCCCCATCCTTGTTCTTCGACAAGTATCTCTTCTCGGTCAGTGACGATATCGGCGCTGCCGTGTGGGATATCGCGACAGGAGAACGCCTACACGCCGACGCGCCTTTCGTTCCGGTACAATATCATTCCCGGTCTCAAGAATTCTTGACCCTCACAACCAGCGGTTTTCGACTCAGCCGGATTGTTGCCTGACGCAAGAAACATCATCCTCTTTCGATCAAGGAGCAAATCATGAATTCCGTCACGTACACCGCCGCGGATGTCCGTTTCGAACACCAGCCCCCACGGCGCATGGCGTATATCCGCGTGATTGGACCTTATAACCACGAAACGTTCGGGCCGGCGTTTGGTCGCGTCATCCGCTGGGCCAGCGAACACGGCGCGATGAACGCCAACACTGTCTGCCTGGGGGTCTATTATGATGATCCCGAAATCATCCCGCCGGAGGAGCAGCGCGCGGATGTGGGTGTCACGGTCGATGAGAACTTTCAGCCCAGCGGTGAAGTGCAGGTCCAGACGATCGCCGGTGGCCTGTGTGCTATTTTGCGGCACAAGGGACACTACAACACGCTCGGGGATGCGTATCGCTGGTTGTATGGCGTCTGGTTACCCGAGAGCAGCCGCAAGCCCTGCGCAGCCCCGCCCTATGAGGTTTACATCAACGACGCAAGTAAGCTACCGCCAGAAGAATGGCTCACCGATATCTGCATTCCGCTCGCGGGATAGCGAACACAGTTGCAATCGGCGCGATCAACCTCTGCCCGCTGCGCATGACACTGGCGCTTGACCGGGGGATACCTCCTTTTCTGAAGATTCAACCGCCAGCCGCTGATGATCATTTGATTTACGTGGCTAGTCGACAACAAGGTGTCGTCTTTGGATCGCTCACGCGCGGACACCGGTTGGTGTCGATACGTTCCCGACCATCGCGAGAGTCATCCAAATCGGCGGCCTCAATTTGCGCGATCATAACGATCCGCGCGTGATTTCCGGCCAGGTCTGACGGTCATCGTTCTTCGCCATCGTAAAATACCCGCGAAGGACCTGCATTTAGAATCGGAGAGCCTCATGCGGATCGGGAAACATCGGAAACGCAAAACGACATCCTCTCCGTGGACCGTTTTCGAAACTCTCGAGCCCCGGTTGGTCCTGACGCCAGCTCCTTCTATCGCGATCATCAGCGGTCAAGTCGTTTCCTTTACCGATTCAGACGGCAGCGTCGTCAAAGTTAAGCTGACCGGACCAGGCAGCGGAACGATGACTCTGGTCGGTGGCGAGACCACCGGTGGTACCATCAACAAGCTGACTCTGGACGACACCACCACCGATTCGAAACTCAAAATCACCAGCCGCGGTGGCTCTGCTGCAGGAACGACGATTAACACACTGCGAATTAACGGTGCTCTCGGTTCATTGCGGGGCACGAGTCTCGATTTCAATACCGACGGACAGATCACCGCAGACGACGATCTAAACCAAATCAAGATCCGCGACATCGGAACGGACACTCAAATCCAAGTCAACGGAAGCATTACGAAACTCGACGCCAGAGACATTCACTCCTCCCAGATTAATGTTGATGCGGAAATCGAAAAGCTGATTGCCAGAACGGTCGACACAGGCGCTCAGATTTCCGCCGGCACCATCGGCAGCGCCAAGTTTAAGAATGTGAACAACTCGATCATTTCTTCCGCGTCGACGATCGGCGATGTCGTGGTGACCCAGGATCTGATCGGGTCATCGGTGGTCGCCAATATTATCAATGGTGGTGACGGTAACTACGGTACCCTGGATGACTATGTTGCTGATCAGGAAGTGGTCGGCACGATTGGTTCAATCAAGGTCTCGGGAACAACAGTCTCGTCTAATGGTGCGGTGAATGCCATTGTGGCGAGCGGTACCATCGGTCCAGTGACGGTTCACGGTCAGGATCCGGGCACGGCCGACCCGTCATTGATCCTGTGGCAAAAAACGGCCGATGTCTTCACGACGAAGTTTATCAGTCTCGATGTGTCACAAGTGACCCCGAACGCGACCGGCTTTGGTGACAATCAAATCTGGATTGCCATATTTGGCCAGGAGATTGTGACCCCCGGCCCCGGTCAGGTCCCTCCGGTCGGCACGACCTACTACCTGTCCGCCGATGATGTCATCGGCGACCATCCCAATCCGCAGGCCACAACCGACCTGCAACCCGGCCCGACAACCGCCAACCAGGTGATTCTGCCGAGCTCGACACTGGCCGACTGGGATGGGAAGCTCAGCCTGCCTGTTCCCGCCCCCAGCCATCAATACACCGGCCGCATCGTCATTTCTGTCGGGGCGCCGGTCCAGGCCCAGGTCACCTCATCGGACGGCACTGTCTCCGCCCCCAGCGCTGGAAATGCCACCGATCCCAGCAACGGAACTTTCTACGATTTCCTGGAGTTCACGGTCACGAACTTCAACGGCGTCCCTAATCTAGATATTGACGTCTCGCAAGTCGATTCGTTTGGTATTCCCACCGAATTGCAGTTCTTTACCGACAAAGCGGGCACCATTCCGTTCAATTACACGTTCGTCGGGAACACGACTTCAGGCAGTACGACAATTAGTGGCATTACCAACACTGACAACCTGGGTGAGGGCGAGTCCATCACCGGCCCGGGGATCTCCGCCGGGTCAACGATTCAAAGTCTCGTCCCGGCAACACCGACGGTGCCTGGCAGCGTGACATTAAACAAACCGGTTACAGCCACATCCACCGGTGTCACATTCACGGCCGCTGCCGCGGGGCCAGTGGGGGTCCAGGCCCCGCGCGATTCGATCATTGATGGGACGGGGACCGATTCCTTCCTGAAGTTCCTGCTGAATCAGATCACCCCGACGAATACCGCAGCGCAGCCGTTCCTCGAGAGCTATGCGAATCAACCGACAACTCCCGCAGCGATCAGCAGCGGCACCATCGCCAATTTGACGATGCCGGCCGGCCAACCGCTGACGATCACCAGCTACAATCACGGATTGACCACCGGCGATGTGGTCACGATCGACGGAGTTCTCGGTACGACGGCCGCGAATGGAACTTTCCAGGTGACCGTGGTCGATACGAATACCTATACGCTCGACGGCACGGACGATGTCGTATTTACGGCCTACCAGGGTGGCGGAACGTGGACTCAAGGGACAATCACCGGAGTTTCCAACGCGGGCCCCATCGTCATTACCACCAGCAGTACGGAACGGCTCGCCGACGGAGACCTGATCAGGATCGAAGGAGTCCTGGGCAACACGGCCGCCAACGGTTTGTTCTCCATCGCCAATGTGACTTCCACCTCGTTCGAACTGGTTGATTCTCAAGGCAACGGAACTTACACGATGGGTGGAGTCTGGTCGGTCTATACGACACCGCCCATCCGCCTGGTCTCACCGAAAGACGTTGTCGAAGGCATCCAGGATCCGGCGAGTTCCGATCCGCTGAATAATTACTACAACAATGTCATCGATCAGTTCTTCTTGAAGTATTTTACCGGGACGATCAATAGCCATGTGGGTGGCGGAGAAACCTTCAACCTGGTCTCTGGAGCTTCCGGGTCGTCGGTCACCTATAGTGGCACGACGCAACTGATCGATGGCAACTATGTCCTGCATCTGAATGCGACTAGCGGTTCTTCCAGCGACCAGGCGGTCGACTACGATATTTACTATCCGTTCTTCGACTCGAACCTGCCGTCGCCCGATATTTATCAGCCGATCTTCTATGTTCCCGGAACGATCGCCCCCAGCTGGATTACTGGAAAGTCTCAACAGAATGAATCGCCGTCGCAGATGGTATTCGCATGCGATGCCGTCTTCGCCGACAATGTTTCGCGCGGCTTCGCCGGTGTGCCATCATCCGTATTAGGCGATCTGGAGAACTCTATTTCTTCGGCTCTTAATCGCGGTATCGCTTTGAATGATTCCAGCACGTGGGGCAATCAGCAAACGTGGTTCACGACAGACAGCAACAATCTGGGAGCGTACAATTACTGGGTCGAATACTGGCATCAGACGGGCCTCACGTTCGGCGATCTGGCCTATGCCTATCCGTACGATGACAAGTTTGGGGCGAGCACCAATCTGAACCAGAACAATGTGGGTGTGGCGAAGATCACACTCGGTAGCTGGAGTGATTCTCAAACATCGGCCACGACCACTACGCTGACGGATTATCCCGTGGCCGCCAATCAAGGGGGTGTCGTCACACTGACCGCAACGGTCACTGGCGACACCACGCCGACGGGGACGATGACCTTCTTCATCGACGGAGTACCGATTAACACTACGAATGCATCCGCCGCACCGCCACTGCAGCCTATTACGCTCGATGGGAATGGAATCGCGACGATCACTGCCACCTTGCCAGAATTGCCCGAAGGCAGCATCTCGCACACTTATACGGTGACTGCTGTCTATTCGGGTGACGCCACTAATCTGCCCAGTATTGCCTATCAATCGCTCCAACTTCAGGGAAGCAACGGCGATTTCCTGGTCTCGCTCAGTCCCGGAAGTGGTCCTGCGGGCACAGCAGTCGCGGCGACGGCCACATTGCCAGGCGCTAATCCGACCGGCAACGTCAGCTTCTATTTTGCCCTCAGCGACGGCTCGAACCCGCAACTATTGACGACCTTGCCTGCGCCAACCACGGGCAATACCGTCACTGCCAATATCGACATCCCCGCGACCGTCCTCTCATTTACCGGCACGACGACGAACAATAGTACGAACGTCGCCAATGTGACCAACGTGGTCGACCTTTCTCCGGGTCAAACACTTTCCGGAACGAACATCACTCCCGGAACCACCATCAGTGGGTTTGCTCCGCCCGAAATTGTTCTCAGCGCGCCCGCGACGCAAACCGGTACCATCAAGCTGATGTCCAACGGAGTGATCTTCCAGGGGAACATCACGCAAGGCAGTACTACAGTGGTTGGAGTGATGAATCTGGCTGGACTGTCGGCGGGTGCGGAGATTTCCGGCCAGGGAATTCTGCCCAATACGACGATCTCGCAATTGAATGCGGGATTTGTGACGCTCAGCCAGATCGCTACGGGATCGGGAAGCGTGACGATTGCATCTGATGGAATCGGGCAGGCGTTCTTGATCCAGGCCGTTTATACTCCAACGACGGGCGATCCGTTGACTGGGATCAGTCAGTTTGCGGTGAATTCAGGGACGTAGGATCAGCCGCTGGGCGCTAGCCCACGGTTCGAGACTGGCTTCTAACGTGTAGGTATTTAAGTGTGTCGTTGATCGCTCCGCGATCAAACGTCTTTTTGATACCAACTCGAACTGCGCTTACAGTTTTGGCCTTTTGCCACGCTCATTCTACGACCGCGTCTGATTGCGGAGCGATCAGCGACACTCAGCTACATCTGGACTCGTTTGCCGAATCTAGTCCGCAGCGCCTGACGAGAATCTCGATCGAAAGGATTCCCACGCAAACACAACGTCTCGACCGATTCCAGGAGCGGAGAGGCCGCGAGAGCGAGAGCTCCCTCGCTATTGATTTCGCAATCCCAGAGGTTCAGGGTTCGCAGTTTCTGAAGCGTTTGAGACTGCGCTATCGACAACGCCCCTTCGTCTCCCATCTCAACATTCGACAGAGTCAATTCGACCAGATTGCTGAGATAACGTGACTTCGCCAGTGCCTGGATTCCGGATGGGCCGAGTGCGTTGGCTCCGAGATCCAGCTCCGCGAGACTTTTGAATTGCTTGGCCGCCGCAATCGCTTTCGCACCACGCGCGGTCAGTTGATTAAAAGCGATGTTGAGCGTTGCCAGTCGCTTGACCTGCGTCGCCGCGGCCAAGGCCTCCGCACCCGCGTCCTGCATCGCATTTCCATCCAGGCTCAGACTCCATAGGGCTGACGAAAGCTGTTGGCACACTCCCTCCACGGCATCAGGACCAAGGTCATTGTTGCCGAGGTTTAGCTCGGCCAGATTCGAGAGAAATGTTGCTTGACTAAGATATGGGCCGGCAGCGGGACCAACCTCATTGCTCCGCACGTTGAAATACGTCAATCTCTGCAGAACTGGCGCCGCGACCAGGACGGCGATCCCGGGAGCAGTGATTCGATTCTCTTCCATGTTAAGGCGACGCAGATTGCCAAGATGGTGAGATTTCGCAACCGCCTGAGCCGCCCCCACTCCCAAGCCACACTTCCACACATACAGGCCGGTCAAGTTGGCGAGCATCGGCGACGACACCAGCTCCGAAAACGATGCGTCGTCCAAGGGACTGTTTGATAAGTCCAACAGCCTTACTTTGAGCAACGCCTCTGATTCCGAAAGGTCCACAGCCGATTTGGACGTCGCACGTACATTCAGCCGATGGACAGGAAACCGAGCCACCAGACTATCACCATGCTTGACCCAATCCGCAGCGTTGCACCACACGCCCGGAAATCCGCGATGAAAGCCCGAATTGACCTGTCGCGCCCATTCAGGTAGAGACTCTTTCAGCCAGGCGGCGCCGTGTTTCTTGAGGAGCAATGCTTCCCGCTGTTTGAGCTTGTCAGTCGCTTCATCGTCGACACCCGGTACGACAGCCGTCTTCGCCAGCTCCAACTGGATGCGGATGAACTCGCCTAACGGATTCTTGTTCCGAACCAGCCAGTCGGCGTACTCCAAACGCGGTGCATCATTATCGGGATCACTGGCGATGGCTTCTATGAACAGGGCAGGGGATTGCATGGTTTTCAATCCTTCATGCGCGTAGCCCGACTCTCTGAGCCGGGCTACTGACAAAGACCCACATCACCAGATTCTGACATTACAACTTTTTCAACAACGCCGTGACCTTCGCCTCATACAACGCCTGCCATTCCGGAGCTAAAATGCAGTCGCTGTCTTCCTGGGCGTTGCCAACGTTCAATAACTGCTCAGCAGTCGGCGCATAATAAATGTAGCCGTTCGTATAACCGGCGACGAACGTGAACGGGTGGGGCGAAGCCTTCTTGATATTGAGCCCGATTCGCACGGTCAGCTCGCCTGGAAAGGTGACGAGTACAAAATCACCCAAGCGGACTCCCGCGACCTCGACGTCGATCGTGCGTTTGCCGGCCGCAATGTTTTGGGCTTGATGTTTTTGCAGCAGATTGAGATTGGTCTGCAAACGGGTCAACTCTTCCATGATATAGATGTTCTTCAGATAGGCGTCGACATTGGCTCGGTTCTCGGCATCGAGCCGATCAAAGTCGTTCCGCCCCAGCTTGCGATCGTGCAGATAGCGATGCGAATAGTACGACGGAAACGACTCGGAGAGATGTCCGTTGACCACTAGTGGCATGAACGTTTTGAGATTGAGACTGGTTCCCTTCAACGACTGCAGGAGCGTGAGTTGTTGTGCCTGCTGAGCGGCGATCTTTTCGGCCAGATCGGCTCGCGGGAGCTGCAGGGTCTCGTTGATCACGCGAAACTCGGCCTTGTCGCTGGAATGAATCTTTTTTGCCGCTTTCATGGTACTTAATCCCAGCAAATTGCCGAGCGGTTCGGCATCGCGCGGATGGTTAACGGCCTTGTACTGGATCGGGTTGATATCGCCCCCGCAGCCTTGCAGGAACAGGGCCACGGTGCCGTCTCCGAAGCTGTCCTCAATCACCTGAGAGGCGAAACCGGTGACATCCGCCGTATTGCCTCCGTTGGGCACGCCTTGAATCGGATGACAGGCGAAGTTGTATACTATTGCCAATGGATGCCCATTCTTACGGTCGAGGCGCAAGATTCCAATTTCTGGATCGACCGGGCCGACCTCGGCGACTTCAGAATCAGGGGGCATCGAGTACGCGTGACGAACATCGGCCTCGCGGCCATTCTTTAACTTGAGACGTCGGTTCTCCATGATCCGGTTTTCGAGACCGCGCCCTGCTCCGACGGTGACCGCCTCCAGTTTCTGATATGCGGCTTTAACCGCTTGAACGGTACGGTCTTCGATATCGCTGCAGACCTTGGCATGGCAATGGCTCGCATTAATTAAGACGTTGGCCGGCACGATGCCCAGGTCCTTCTGCAACTGGGTGCGGACCTTGGCCAGATAGTCGTTTCTAATGCTGCCGATTTCACCGATCGCGACTGCGTCGACGGTGGCGATCACCGCCGTGGTCGTGCCATCAGTGATGACTAACGCCTTGACGTAGGGCGGGTCGCTGACGGGGCCTGCTTCTTTGTCGGCGATATCCACTTTGGCCGCGCCCGCGCGAAGTTCCGCGGCATATGCCTGGTGAGGCGATGTCCATCCGGCAAGCGTTAGAACCACGATGATTAGCGTGAATTGTGCGATCGATCGTTGCTGAAAGTGGCGAGTCGCAAGCGAGTGGATTCGGTCGGTCGTTGACATAGTGTTTATATCCATGGGTCGTCTCACCTGGTCAGTCTGTTGTAGTACGTTGTTACGTCGCTTGGGGCACTCGTCAATGAACCGTATTCAACGGTGCCTCGTTGACATGCAATTGAAAAATCTCCGGACGCGCATAATGGCCGACAACATCGAGATCAAATTTTCCACGCGTAATTTCATTGAGATCAATTTCTGCCGTGAGCACCTCTTCGGACCCATAGCGCGGGGCAATCAACAAATCTCCGAACGGCGACACCAGGCAGGTCCCGCCACGGATTAAGGGTGGTTCGTTGGGATGCGCGGCCGGCAGGTACTGACACGCGGAGAGTATGAAACAGCGGCCCTCGCAGGCGATGTGCCGCATGGATGAAATCCAGGAATCGCGATCGTCGACCGTCGGGGCACAATAAAGCTGAATGCCTTTCGCGTACATGGCAGTCCTCAGCAGGGGCATGTAGTTTTCCCAGCAGATGACGGCACCCAGCTTGCCCAGCGGCGTGTCCAGCACCGTCAATGTGGAACCGTCTCCCTGACCCCATATGACTCGCTCTAAGGCGGTGGGCAACAACTTGCGGTGTTTGCCCAGGAGGTGTCCGTCTGGGCCGAAGAAGAGAGCCGTGCAATAGAGTGTGCCGCCGGAGCGCTCGATGACTCCGACGACCAGAAACAATTCGTTATCTCGGGCCGCGTTACCGATCACTTCCGTTTCGAGACTGGGAACTTCGATCGCGCTGTCGAAGTAGGCTCGAAAGTAATCTCGTCCTTCGGGCGTTCGGCGTCCCAAGGTGGTACCAAACTGTTCTCCCTTGGGATATCCGCCGATGAAGGCTTCGGGAAACACTGCCAGCTTCGCGCCGGCTAGTTTCGCGGCTGCGGAGAGCTCGGACAGTTTTTCGAGAGTTCGTGGGGTATCAAACAGAATGGAACCGGCCTGGACCAGGGCGACGGTGAACGGTGCGGGGATTTTGTTAGGCATGCGACTCGTCCTCCAGCGACCGGGAAATCAGCAGGGCTCGCAATCGCGAGGCCAGCGGGGCGGGGCGAATTCCGAGGAATTCGGCGGCGCCGCTCGTTCTCGCGATCTTCCACTTCGTCTGTTTCATAACCGCAATTAGATTGCGGCGTTCCAAGTCTCGCAACTCAGCGGCGGTCAACAAAGTTTGTTCTGAGGGTGTCGTATCGGCCGCTCTAAGAAACCGCCTCCTCGCCACTCTGCGAATTCAACGCGTCGATCAGCTTGTTCAAGATGCGGGCCAGGTGCTGGCGATCCGTCGGGGTGAGGTGCTCGTAGAGGGCCGTCACGGCCGCGTGATTGGCAAGGGCGCTTTCCTTGCAGACCTGCATCCCCTGGGGCGTCAGGCGGATCATCGAGATTCGCCGATCGTGCGGATGCGGTTCGCGGACGACCAGGCCCTCTTGCTCCAGACCGTCGACCAGTTTCGTGACGCTGCGCGGGGTGACTTCGAGATACCCACCGATATCTGTCATCTTGCAACTACCGTGACACTGCAGCGTCATCAGTAACCGCGCGCGAGCCGGCGTCGTTTTGACACGAGCCATCTCTGAGAAGATTTTGCGCGTGTACCCGCGGCCGAATTCGGCCATCAGGGGGGCGAGGTCCTGCGGTCCAACCATCTGCGATGCAGCTTTCGAACAACGTGTTGACAGATACTGTACCCGGCCATAATATACCGGTATTACTTCGTCGCACACAATGAAACTGTTTCCGTGGAGTGTTCCATGAGTGATCTCACAATGCAAGCCGAGCCTCAAAGTGTCCCGGCAACAACTCCACCGCGACTGCGATTGTGGCCGGGAGTGGCGATCTTCTCCGTACTGGCGGCAGTTCGCGGCTGGGCGTCACTCGGGGCCGCGACACCGTCACAATTCTTTTTTGGATTGATCGTGGCGCCGGTCGCCTGCCTGCTGGCTCTCGTTCTGTGGTGGCTGTTCGCCAGCCGTCTGCGCTGGTCTGACCGGCTGCTGATTCCGGGAGGCCTGATCGCCATCGCGGCCGTGACTATGTACATTTGCGGAAACAACTTTCCACCGATGGGCATGATTTTTTATGGCGTGCCGCTCATCGCGGTCGCATGGGTGGGCTGGTTGGTGTTGACGATGAAATTACCCTGGCCAGCACAACGAGCAGGCCTGTTGTTGTTGTTTGTAGCACTGGGGGCATTCTGCAGTACGTTACGACTGGAGGGAATGGATGGCAGTTTTAATGCAAAGTTCAGTTGGCGGTGGACTCCTACGGCGGAAGACAAGCTCCTGGCGGATCTTAAGCAGACTGCCGCTAAGCCCACCGCCACCGAGAAACCCGCTGAAACCCCTGCCTCTGTCGAGCTGCCAGTGGAATTGACTGCGGAACCGGGCGACTGGCCCGATTTTCGTGGACCGCAACGAGATGGTCGACTGGCCGGGGTCACCATCGGGACGAACTGGGAACAGGCTCCGCCACGGGAACTCTGGCGGCATCGGATCGGTCCGGGGTGGTCATCGATCGCGATTGTTGGCGAACGACTCTACACGCAGGAACAACGGGGCGATCAGGAATTCGTGGTGTGTTACGACACAGCGAAGGGGACCGAGCTGTGGTCGCACCACGACACGACGCGGTTCTTCGAAGTCGTCGCCGGGGCCGGGCCGCGCGGTACCCCCACGTTTCATAATGGAAACATCTATGCCCTCGGGGCGAATGGCAATCTGAATTGCCTGAATGCGGTCAGCGGCAAGGTGATCTGGTCACGGGACATCGTGGCCGATACGGCGGCGAAGATTCCGCAATGGGGATTTTCCAGCTCGCCACTGGTGGTCGAGGGGCTGGTCTCGGTGTTTGCGGGTGGTCCTGGCGGCAAGAGCGTCGTGGCCTACCATGCGGACACCGGCAAGCAAGCCTGGGCTGCCGGCGAGGGCGAGGTCAGTTACTGTTCGACCCAACTGTCCAAGGTCTGTGGAGTCGAGCAATTGCTGATAACGACTGACGCGGGGTTGACGGCATTCCAGCCAGTCACGGGCAAAGTGCTGTGGCATCACTCGTGGCCGACCGAAGGCATTGCCCGCGTCGTGCAGCCGGCCGTCATCAGCGACACCGACATCCTGATCGGCACAGGCATGGGCGTCGGGACGCGGCGGGTACATGTCGAGCACGAAGGGGAGACCTGGAACACCAAGGAAGTCTGGACGGTGCGGACCTTCAAGCCGTACTACAACGATTTCGTCGTGTCGGAAGATCACGCCTATGGCTTTGACGGCAATATCTTCATGTGTGTCAACCTGGGTGACGGAAAAGTGGCCTGGAGGACTCGGGGTTATGGTAACGGCGAAGTTCTGTTGCTGGGGGACCAGAAGTTGCTGCTGGTCTTAACCGAAACGGGTGATGCCGTGCTGGTGGATGCTCAATCGAAAGAGCATCGTGAGATCGCCAAGGTCAAGGTGATCGAGGGGAAGACCTGGAATCATCCGGTCATTGCCCACGGAAAGTTGTTTGCCCGGAATGCAGAAGAGATTGCGTGCTTTGAATTGCCGGTGAAGGTGAGTGCTGCGACTGCCCGGGTTGATCGGTAGAATCGCGGGAGAGAAGAGTTTTAGCCGCAGAAGAACACAGAAGAAACACAGAATCTAAGGAGAGAGATCCCTCCCTTTTCTGTGTTTCTTCTGTGTCATTCTGTGGCTTATTCTTTTGAAAAAGAAACGCAATTGAATCGCAGTGCTCAAAATGGATTCCTCTTCGTGGGATAGGCTTCCAGCCTGTCAATCACGAAGCGACAAAGCGGTAACCCCAAAGGTTGTGGCGATCAAAGTGGCGATCGTAGGAGGAATGGACTTCGGGTTTGTCACTTGAGGTGACAAATGACAGGCAGGATGCCTATCCCACGGGAAGAATCCTGCCGACTTGATCTTGCCCTAAAATCCGATCTGCGATATTCCTCTCGCGGCCTGGACCTGTCCTCCAGGAACCTTCGTGTTTTCGCGTTTCCAAGGCCCGGTCATGGCCCAAGTCAATCTGTGGCGGCGAAGGCAGCTACTGGGAACTTGGGCAATTCTAATTTGCCTGGTGTGCCTGGAAGGTTGTGCGAGTATCGGGGTGCGCCGAGTCGTCCGCCCTGATCTGCTCGCCTTTCAATCCGTTTCTCCCGAGTCGCGACAGCTCATGAGCAACGGGCGGCCCGATAAGGCGGCCCTGACGGCTCTGCTGAATGACCCCTCCACCGATTCGGACCCGGCCAAACTGCTGGCGACGGCGGAAGTGGCCTATCACGTGGGGCGGATAGCCCAGCTCCAGTCCACGAACGAAGCATTCCACTGGTACGTCACGTCGGCCCGGCAGTCGTACCTCGTGCTGGGTAGACCGGACGCCAACGATGAACAACTCGAGCGATCCAAGGACCTTTACAATGGTGCCGTGGCGCAGTGCCTGCGGCTGTCATTGAAATCGGGCACGCTGGATCCGCAATCTCAAATGGTTCTGCCGGGCTCAAGTGACATCGTCCCGGTCGAGCAGGTCGGGTTCGCACGGGACGTGGCAGAATTCGGCAAGGTGGAGCTGTGCGATGATCTGGAGGTCGTGGGTATCGAACGGGGACACCGCCAGCCAGGTGTCGGGGTTCCCGTGCTGATCCATCGTCACGTGAAATCGCCCACAGAAGGCAAACCTTACTCACCGGATTTGGTTTCCTTCGCTGCCACCGTAGTCCTGCATTTCGATGGCGGCTCGAAGATCCCCACTCGGCTGCAACTGGCCAATTCCATGACCGTTCCCACCACCGTGGTCCGGGGCCAGGAGTTCGGTCTGGCCGCCGATTTTACTACGCCGCTGGCGAGTACCGTGTCTCAAACGCAATTGGATCTGCTCGCTTATGTCGGCTTCCTGAACTCCGAAAGCGTGC
>JAQGHS010000163.1 GCA_028291605.1 Planctomycetaceae bacterium
GATGGATTCATGTGAGTTGATCCTTTAGAGCTACCACAGTTGGAATATAGAACGCCTCCTAGCGCTTAGTTATACAAAGTTTGCATTCCCCGCGTCCACGATGAGTATCAGCGGTGTTCGTTGTAAACTGAAGGCATTCTCTTCACCCCGGCAGGGGTGACAGCTATTAGCCCGGGGTTGAGCGTAGCGACACCCCGGGAAAGGAACATGCGAGATCGTTCGACCCTGGAAGGGTCGCAGCAAACCCGGGCTGCGACCCCTCCAGGGTCGAGTCAGACGTGCAACCAAAACCCCGGGTATCGCGAGTACGCTCAACCCGGGGCTAATAGCTGTCACCCCTGCCGGGGTGAAATTCGATTCGCTGCATGTCCCCAATTGTGGCCAATTTCCAAGTTTTCTGGAAAAGTGAAGGTGAACATCATTAATCGCGGTTGACCAGTCGAGCATTTTTTCTAAACTTTGACGGCTCCCCATCTTGTGCTGTCTCTCAGGAAGCGTCGCCCGGCTATGAAGACCGTCGAACTCAGTACGCAAGTCGTTACGTTGCTCGTTGCGGCACGGCGAATTGCGCTGGAGAACGATGCCCAAGCGATTGTCTTGCTGGCCGATGTGGCCTATGACTTCGAAGCCGTTCAGCGTCATCTGGAGCGGATGATGGTCGTCGTCGGTTCGACCAATGATGAAGTTCAACGGATCGCCAAGGCCGACGGGTTGAATGTGGTTGACCTGCAGCCCGAGACCGAAACGCGGCAGGCGCAGTTGAGCCAAACGCTGCTCGAAGCCATTGCGGATGACTTGCTGAAGACGGGTGACCGGGTCATCGCGCTTTATGCCAGTTTCGAACGCGAGACGATCGATACGCTGAGTATTGTCGATCTGGGGGACCACCTCGAACGGCTGACTGCTCGCGATTTGCAGCGGTTGGAGACTCAGGTTCCCCTGCCGACATTGAGGTCAGTGGTGGACCTGGCGGTTGAAGTGGGGCGCGAAGGGCGCGAGGGCAAAGCGGTCGGGACACTGTTTGTGGTGGGCGATCATCGTAAGGCGATGAAGCTGTCTCACGAAGGGGTGCATGATCCCTTTCGGGGGTACCCTCAACGCGAGCGAGAACTCCGCGATCCGCGTGTGCGTGAGAGTATTAAGGAACTCGCCCAGTTGGACGGGGCGTTTATTATCTCGGCTGACGGAGTCGCGATTTCCGCCGGGCGGATTCTGGATGCACCCGCGCAGGGGCTGACTTTATCGAAGGGGCTGGGCTCGCGCCACTGGGCGGCAGCGGCAATTTCCAAGTCGACGCTGGCGGTGGCGATTACCGTGTCGCAGTCGACGGGGACGGTTCGGATTTTCGTCTCAGGCAAGGTCGTGTTACGCATCGAACCGCTGGATCGGGCGATGAAGTGGCATGATGTTGAAACCGAGCCGCCGCCTGCGAATGAGTAGAGCCAATGGTCATGGCGTCTTCGACGCTTCGATGAGGGCCGCTTCGAACCACTTATTGAATAGCACTGCGGCTGGTTCCTTGTCGGCTGGTTTGCGGTCGATGAAGTGCAGGTGTTGGGCTCGGATGAGCTGTCGCATCAAGTCATCGCGGGGGCCGGTTGATTCAGGAGTTGTCACACTGGGATGGATGACGACGCAGTCCCATTCCTGGTAGGCGAAACTCAAGGACCAGTTCATGATCCACGTGTAGGAATTGACGAATTGCTCGTCGGTGCCAGAGGCAGCATCGCGCGGCACGGCCAACAGGACGAGATCGGGGGCCAGCTTGCGGACGGTTTCCTGGGACTCTTTTTGCAGGTCGGCCAGTGTCTTCCCGGTGGTCTGCCAGACGGTGACTTCGACACTCGCGTTGGCCTTGAATTTCTGCAGGGCGGGAGTAATCAGCGTGTCGTAGGGGGGCATCGCCAGCACGCGGACTGGCTTGTCTTGTTTGAGGAGAGTGACGGTCTTTTTGAGGGCGGGGGCGAGCGGTCCGACATCGGCCAGTGAGACCTCTTTGCCGGCGATGGTGCGGCAGAGTTCCTGGGCCATTAGCTTGTGGCCGTCCATGTTGGGGTGGATTTCATCGCTCAGGGTCAGTCGCCAGCCCCAGGGGTCGCGTTTGCGGTGGGCTTCACCGGCCACGCGTTGGTCGCAGACGGGGACGGACAGCTCGCGTCCTACTTGGTGGATGATGTCGCAATACAGTGTCAACTTAGCCTGCGGGCGGCCTCCGGTGTCGAGGACCGCATTGGGGGTACATAACACGACTTGAGCTTTTGCGGCTCGGCAGCGTGTGATCGTTTCGATCAGGTTTTTCCGGTAGTCCTCGGGGGTGACTCGCACCATGTCGTTCAGTCCGAAGCTGACAGTGACGAGGTCGGGCTTCTTGCTCAAGACGTCGGTATCGAGCCGCGCGAGTCCGTTGACGGTGGTCTGCCCGCTGACCCCGGCGTTGATGACCGTGATTTTGGCCTGCGGATGGAGTCGCTTCAGGGCGACTTCGAGCATTTCGGGATAGGCACCCCAGCCGCCCGAGTGGTAGTAGACGCCGGTGACGCTGTCTCCGATACAGACGATGGTGACCGGCTTGTCGAAGGTTAGCAGCGGTTTGCCGTCCGGTTTGGCGGCGGGATCGGCCGCATAGGATCCCGCGCTGGGAACCAAACAGACGGCTACCAGTGTGGCAATCAGAAGACTGGTGCGTTGAGCTATGGGTTGCCGCATGAATCAGGTCTTTCTAGCGATGTGCGGGAGTTATCAACTAACTTCATACGGCATCATAATATCAGCTGTTGTTGATGTGGAGTGACGTGGGATGGGCTTCCAGCCTGTCAGAGGTACGGGACGCTGACAGGCTGGAAGCCTATCCCACTTTCCTACCGGCGGATTTTGCCGAATTCTCTTTTCTTCTGGCTGAAAATGTGCTATCAGGAAGGGGTGGAATGGAATCCTCGACTTGGGAGTGCTCGTCAACCTGTGTGGTTGTGTCGCCTGAGTTGTGTGCAGGGAGTGGCACGTGTCTCGCCCGGCGCCTGAGCCGATTCCGTTTCAACCCAGAGTGGACGGCTACGTGATGTGAGTCTTCCGCAGGGGTTCGCAGTGCGAATGTCCTATGTGCATTTGCCGTTTTCGGTCAGCGACGGGAAAGGAATCCCATGCAGAGTATCATTTGGAAGCTGTCTGCGCTGGCGACTGTGGTCGGGATGGGCCTGACGGGCGTCGTCTATCAGCAAGGTGGCTTTAGCAGGCCGGGCGGAGCTCCGACGGCCGCGGTTAAGGCCGGTGGTGCTCCCGCTCCCAACGTACCCGGTCAGAAGGCTCCTGACGGCAAGTCGCCCCCCGCCGAGCCCGCCAGCGATCCGTTTGCCGGTGCGCAATCAGAAACCACCGCTGACGCGGTCCCTCCCCAGTTGGATCCGACTGCCCAAGGTCTGCCACCCGAGGTTGCTGACACCCGCTCACAGGCTCCAGTCGATGAAGGGACAGGTACTCGCACCAGACCTCGAACCAAGGCGCGAGCAGGCAATGCACAGCCAGTTGACGAGTTTGCCAATCAAGGTGCACCGCAGTCTGCGTCCGAAGACGCCTTCTCAACTGGTGCTGGAAACGAGGGGCTGGCCTCAGCGCCACCGAAGCCTGGCGTCGTTCGTAATGTCGATCCGGCGCTGATGGAAGGTTCTCTCCCCAGCGATCAAAATTCCAACGCTCTGACCGATGATGACCCGTTTGGAGAGGGGCGGCCGCCGAAGACGGCAGCTCGAACATCTCCTCGAGGTGGCCCGGCACGTTCCACGGCGAGTCGCGGTCGGCCCAGCATGAATGAGCCCGAAGATAATGCACTCGCGCAAGCTCCACCGGCAGAACAGAATGCCTTTGACCAAAGCGCTGAGGCGTCGTTCGAGCAGCGTCCACCTGTTGCAGGTAAGTTACGGTCGAAGGCTCGAAGCCGATTGATCGAAGACAGCGATCCGCCGGGAGCTGCGGCAGTTGCTCCGGCTGCTGCGGAAGTTGTTGATTCGATTGCTCAGCAGCCACAGTACGGACCGGCTGCCAAGCAGTTCCCGGTGGAAGGTGCACCACAGCCACAAATTCCGGCTGGGAAAAATCGCCCTCGGATGGATGATGAAGATGCTTTTAATCAAGGCGGAGCGGCACCCGCCGTGGCGCCTGCCGTGACTTCCGGGCTGCAAGGGGCGGGATCTCGAACTCGACCACAAGGATTCCCCAATGACGGAACGGGAGTCGTCGAACAGCCCGCTTCCATTCAGCCGGACGGGGCAGAGCCGATTCCCAAATTGAATCGAAATGCGACGGCCACCGATCAGGAGATGCCGCCCCCGGTCGCTCAAGGTGGACGTCGGCGTCCCAACTCGCTGGTCGATGATGGAGATGAAGGTCCGGCAGCACCTCAACCCGGATTGCCCAAGCCTCCGAGTGGCAATTCCGCACCTGTCGACACCGGATCTCGCGGTCGCGAACCGGAACCGGAAATGACCGATTCCGCGATTTCGACACCGACACAACGTCGTCCTTCCAAGTACGTTCTGGAAGTCGACCCGACCGAATCGGCGGGCGGCTCGGTCAATCAACGACCGCCATCCGAGGCAACCGCCTCACGTACGCCCAATACCCAGGTGATTGCCGTACCGAAGCGGCTCGCCTCGAATTCGGCTTTCCCCGGTACGCCGACGGGAAATGGCGGACGGCCGCGTGTGACGATTGAGAAGCGGGCTCCGGCCACGGCCTATATCGGGCAGCCGCTGATTTATCAGATTGTGATTCGCAATGTGGGGACTGGAGTCGCTCAGCAAGTGGTCGTCGAGGACATTGTTCCTGATGGCGTGGCCATGCAGGGTAGCATTCCTCAGGCCGAACTCGTCGCCAAGAAGCTGAGTTGGAAAATCGGCAGCCTGGCGGCCGGCGAAGAACGTAAGATTTCGGTCAAAGTGAT
>JAQGHS010000171.1 GCA_028291605.1 Planctomycetaceae bacterium
TGAAGGATCTTAATGGCGCATCCGTAATGGACGCGCTGAATTGACGCCTGTGATACGACCGAAGCGGGTCAGGATTGCTCAATGTCAACTGTGCGCTCGGCTATCTTCACGCGGAGCGTGAAGGCTACTATCTTTGCCTCGGCCTCTAAATCCAGTCTGAGAGATTGTCGCCGCACGGACGGATCGCCTAGAATCGAATCGGGCATTCGCCGATCGCTTCCGGCGCGTTCCCCTGCCGTGCAGTTGGCCTACTGTCACCCTCCTCGGCGATGAATCGCCCGTTTCCGTTAGAAAAGCCGCGTATTCATGGTCTCCTTCGCGATCGCGAAGTTTCTGCTGACGCCGGTTTTTCTGCCCGCCTACATCGGTCCGGGAGCTGGGATCTCTTTTATCGGGTCGTTCTTCGGCCTGATTATTGCCTTCGGTTTGCTGTTCGTATCCCTGCTGACCTGGCCCATCCGCATGTTCCTGATGTGGCTCCGGCGCCGCCGAGTGGGTCTCAAAAGTCTGGCGAAGCGGGTCGTCGTGGTGGGACTGGATGGACTGGATCCCGGTCGCGTCCGGCGGCTGATGGCTGAGGGACGGCTGCCGCACCTGAAACAGCTTGCTGAACGTGGGACGTTTACCAATCTCGCCACCACCCTGCCCCCGATTTCGCCGGTGGCGTGGTCTTCATTCCAGACGGGAGTGAATCCCGGCAAGCACAACATCTTCGATTTTTTGAACCGCAACCTGCGGACCTATCTCCCGGAGCTCTCTTCGACGCGAATTGTGGAAGGCGCCAGCGGCTGGCGAAACTGGGTGGGTCTTGGCGGCGGTTCGATTCGGATGCTCCGCAAGAGCCAACAGTTCTGGAAGGTCTTGGGCGAGTTCGGCGTCTTCAGCACCATCCTGCGGGTGCCGATCACGTTTCCTCCAGAGAGGTTTTTCGGACTCTCGTTGTCGGCCATGTGTACTCCCGATTTGCGAGGGACTCAGGGGTCATTCACGTTATTCAGTACCGATCCCGAAGAGTGTCGCGAAACCACCGGCGGGCTGCGAATTCTCGTGGAGCGAATCGGGCACCGTATTGAGGCCATTCTTCCCGGTCCACCCCGCTCATCGGGGACGGAACCTCGTGAGTTTCGCACGCGATTACTCATCACGATCTTGCCCGAGCAGAATGCGATTGAACTGCGTGTCGGCCGCGAGCGGATCCGGTTGCCGCTGCAACAAGATTCGCCGTGGGTTCACGTCGAGTTTCGGGACGGTTGGTTCACGCGGGTCAGTGGCATCTGCCGGTTTCGGGTCGAAAATCTGCAGCCTCACTTTCGGCTGTATGTCTCGCCGATTCATCTGGACCCCGAACGTCCGGCGATGCCCATCTCGCATCCGTCGTACTATTCGCTGTACCTCGGCAAGCTGCACGATGCCTTCGCGACGCTGGGCCTGGCGGAAGACACCTGGGCGTTGAACGCGGGGGCGATCACCGAGGCGGCATTTCTCGATCAGGCGTGGGCGATCCACGACGAACGCGAGCGGATGTTTTTTGACGCCCTGCGCCGCATGCAGCGCGGGCTGACGGTCTGCGTGTTTGATGCCCCCGATCGCATTCAGCACATGTTTTATCGCCATGATGTGGCCGATCATTCCGCCAACGCCGGTCGAGATGTCACGCGATACGCACAGGTCCTCGATCAAATGTACGAGCGGATGGATGATCTCGTCGGACGTACGGCTAAGGAGCTGGATGATCAAGCGGTGTTAGTCGTCCTGTCGGATCATGGCTTTTGTGACTTCAGTCGCGGGGTCAACCTGAATGCGTGGCTCCGCGAGCACGGTTATCTCGTCACGCAACAGGAGGGGGGCACCGGGGACTATCTGAAGGGAGTTGATTGGTCGAAAACGCGAGCCTACGCGTTTGGTCTCAGCGGGATTTATCTCAATCAACAGGGGCGTGAATCTCAAGGAATTGTGGCACCAGCCGCTGCCGCCGCGTTGCGGGCCGAGATTATCTCGCGACTAACCGGTTTGCCGGACCCCGAACGTGGCCGTAGTGCCATCAAGCGGGTGTATGATGCACACCAGGCCTACCGCGGACCGTATGCGGCGAACGGCCCCGATCTGGTGGTGGGATATGAACGAGGCTATCGGGCCTCCTGGGAGAATGCCGTCGGTCGTTGCGACGGGCCCGTGATCCAGGATAACACCCGGTACTGGAGTGGCGATCATTGCGTCGATCCCGAACTGGTGCCGGGGGTGTTGTTCTGCAATCGTTCGCTGGTCACGGACCGCGGAGCTTCGATCCTCGATCTGGCACCGACGATCCTGGAGCTATTCGGAGTTCCCGCCCCTGGCTATCTCGATGGTAAGTCGCTCTTGCCGAAAGGTCCAGTGGTTTCTAGCGGGGCCGCGCCCACACCCGCGACGACTACTTTGCCTGAACCAGCAGAGGCCGTGCCATAAATGATTGGCATGTGCGCAAGTCCCACTTTTGAAGAAAATATTGGAGGAGGTCGCTCCCCTCGCCCTGGTACCCCGGGGAGAGGGGCCGGGGGTGAGGGGCATT